>CAMZKK010000001.1 GCA_947311175.1 uncultured Planctomycetota bacterium
AAACTATTGTATTGTATTATTTTATTTAAAGGATTTGTTATGAATAATTTATTGAAAAGCACAAGTTTGTTGAGTTTAATCGTTTTTGTTTTAGTAGTAAAAGTTTCTGTTGCGAGTGAAAAAGTTCCAACTACAGATAATGAAAAGCTTTCTTATGCATTAGGAATGGATATAGGAACAAATTTAAAATCTCTTGATAAAAAAGATATTTCTATTGATTCTTTTATTGATGGTTTAAAAGATACATATTCAGGACAAAAACTTGCTCTAAAACCAGAAGAAGCTATAACTCTCAAACAAAAATATTTTAAAAAGTTAAATGAAAAAAAACAACAAGAAGCACAAGTCGAAGGTGCAAAAAATCTTGCAAAAGGTCTAAAGTTTTTAGCAACAAATAAAAAAGAAAAAGGAGTGCTTACTACTCAAAGTGGCTTACAATATATTATTTTAAAACAAGGTGAAGGTAAAAAACCAACCGCAACAAGCACTGTTACTGTCAATTATGAAGGAACATTAATTGACGGCACTGTATTTGATAGTTCTTATAAAAGAAAAGAACCAACAACATTTCCTCTAAACAGAGTTATCAAAGGATGGACAGAAGGAATTCAATTAATGACCCCAGGGAGTAAATTTAAATTTTTCATTCCTCCTCATCTTGCTTATGGCTCAAGAAGAGTTGGTCCAAAAATCGGACCAAACGAAACTCTTATTTTTACTGTTGAATTACTTTCTTATAAATAATCAACTTGATGAAACCAATAGTATCCATTTCTAAATGTAACACCTATGATCGAGGACTAATAAAGTCCTCGATTGTTAATTGTTTACAATTAATTGGGGGAATTGATAAATATCTCACCAAAGGCTCTAAGGTTTTACTTAAGCCAAATTTGGTTGTTTCTTCGCCCAAAGAAAAAGCACTTACAACTCATCCTGAAATAATTAGAGCAGTAGGCGAACTTTTTTCTGATTATGGCGTTGATTTGTATTTGGGTGATTCACCTGGACTAGGTAGCGCAAAAAAAGTTGCAACTGCATGTGGCATTTATGAAGTAACAAAATATTTAGGAATAAAGATTATTGAGTTCACCCCTCGTAAAGAAAAAATATCCATTAATGATACAAAACTTGGGATTTTAGATATGGCAAAGGAAATCCAAGAAATGGATTTCTGCGTAAATCTTCCTAAATATAAAACCCATATTTTATCAACATTAAGTCTTGCAGTAAAAAATTGTTTTGGAACAATTGTCGGAACCAAAAAATTTCAATGGCATTACCGAGCAGGACATAGTGAAGAATTATTTTCTAAAATGCTTTTAGATGTTTGTTTCAACTTCAACCCTGTTATCAATATTATTGATGCAGTTGAAGGGATGGAGGGTAACGGACCTACCTCAGGGGAGAAGAGAAGCTTTGGCTTTATAGCTGCCTCAAACAGTGCCTTAGCCCTTGATAAAGTTTGTGCTGAAATAGCGGGGCTAACTCCTAATGATGTTGGAGTTTTAAAACAAGCAAAAACACTTGATTTACAAGAAGATTGGGAACATCCAAAAATAAAAGGGGTAGGGATTGACGAAGTTTTAATTAATAATCTAAAGCTACCAGCTACCAAACCCTACGACAATATGTTACCACTTTTTTTTAAAAACATTATAAGAAAATTAATCACCTCATCACCCAAGGCGATTAACGAAATTTGCACAGGTTGTGCAATTTGTAAAAACATTTGTCCGGCACAGGCAATTAAAATGCTCAACAATATCCCACAAATAGATTATTCAAAATGTATCAGATGTTATTGCTGTCATGAATTATGTCCGCAAGATGCGATGGGAATATCGAAAAACCTAATGGGAAGAGTAACCAATTTATTTAATCATTAACAAACACAAAATTTAACTGAAGAGATAAAACCGAAAATGTCTCTACTTTTATTTTAAAATTTTAATCTCTTCTGCAAATATTAACTCACAAGCTTCAGGTCCAGTATCTTTTCTGGTTAATGAACTTTTCCAAGACCAGCCATCACTGTTAATTTTTACCAAATACCCTTTAATCTCAACAAGATTTCCAACTCTAATATTAAGAAGTGTTTTCTCTTGGGTTTCGCTTTTTGGAATTATGTGCATATTTGCACTTTTTTGTTCAATAAGACGTTTTGGAATTGGATAGCTTTCTGTATACCAATAATAAACCCGTTCGCTTTGAGTTATCTCAATTTGATCTAAAACCTTTTCATCAGACATTGAACCCCAACCCAATACAAAATCAAGAGGAGCATATTGACTTTCTTTATCTAAATAATAGTGTTCAATTGCAAGCACTCGTGCTGTAATCTCAAACTCAGCAAGACAGGTAATTATATTTCCATTAAAGAGTATTTTTTTTTGATTTGATTTAAGAATATTTTTTTGAATAGGGTCTGCGGTAGCAATCATTCCATTGCCATGCCTAATTTGATTATCTGAAAATATTAGATAAATACCCATGGAAAGAAAAAGAATAAAAAGTAATGATAAAGAACAAATTTTGAAAATAATAAACTGAGATTTTTTAATATTTTTGGCATAAATATTAATGTTTTCTTTTTCAATATTTTCTTCGTCTTTTTTACTTTGTTCAATAAATGGTTTTCCGCATGACCCACAAATTACCGAACCTACTGGATTTGATGCCCCACAATCATTACATTTATTTTTTTCCATCTTTTACCAACATTACAATTATTTATTTTTTTATTACTACAGAATCAAAATCTTCTGTTTTAACAGAAATTGTTTTCAAGTCGTTAAATTGATTTTTGTTGGATATTATTTTTTGGCTTTCGTGTTGTTTTAAATCACTTTTTATCTGTTTAGTAATATTTTGAGTAAATTTATCATTGGAAAATAATGGTGAATTTTTAGAGCTAACTTTTGAATCATTTTTCGTTTTCTTGCCATTTTGATTTAAACATTTAAAGCAAACACCATCTTTACTTATTCTATTTCCACAAATAGGACAAAATGACCCTCGGTTTTGATGTTCTAATTTAGTGATTTTACCAACAACGCCTGCCTTGACTGGAGTATATTCTGAATAAGAGCCTCGAGTCTGAAGTCCAACAGAAATTTTTTCTTTTCCTGGCATAGATATTTTTTGTTGAGAAGGAGGACCAAAAGTAACTACAAAAAATTCTTTTTCAAGTGTGGGAATTCTATCTCCCCAAATATCATATACAAGTTGAGAAAACTCAACCTTGCGATATTGATTATTGGTATCACTTTTTATATCTTTAACAACATCTAAAACCACCTTAGCTACTTTTTTTCCATACAATGGATGATTTTTATATTGGTAAAGCAAACGATGCTCAAGACGCTCTTTATATATTTTAATATTCCCATAAGTTTTTTTATTATAGCCTGGCACAAATTGTTCTCCACAGCCACTAAAAATTATCGAACCTATAAAAATAGCAATAAATAAATTAATAATATTTTTATACATATATAACCTATAACATAATTTACAAATATAATTAGTATATATATCGACAAATTTTCGGTAAAAATTGATAAAAAATTTCAAATGAATAAAAAAAGGGCAAGCAATTATTTTTTGCCTGCCCCTTTTTTTGATTTTCTTATGGTTATTCTTCAGCTTGTGTTTCTTCTTCTGGTTGGGCTGGTGTTATTGGTGATTCTTCTACTTGTGTTTCTTCTTCTTTAGAACCAACTACACAGGCAATTGCGGTAACTTGATCTCCTTCTTTTAATCGGATTGCCTTTACTCCCTGAGTTATTCTACCTATAATTCTTATTCCAGAAGTTGCTGTTCTTACAATCATTCCCTTATTTGTCATAATCATTAATTCATCATCTTCTGTAACACTTTTTACAGAAACAACCTTTCCGGTTTTTTCTGTAATCTTCATATTTGTAACCCCTTTTGCTCCTCGTTTAGTAAGACGATAGTCACTAAACAAACTTCTTTTCGCTAATCCATTTTGAGCAATAGTAAGCACTGAAGCATTTGGTGTTTCTGCTAAAAGAGATACAACATGTGCATCATCTCTTAATTTAATACCAGAAACTCCTCGAGTTGCTCTTCCCATTGGACGAACATCTTTTTCTTTGAAGTAACAAGCATAACCATCATTCGTAGCAAGCATCAAATTTTGTTCGCTGTTGGTCATAACTACGCCAATCAATTCATCTTTTTCATCAAGTTTTATCGCAATAATACCACCCTTCATAGGACGTTTAAAGGCAGATAGATTGGTTTTCTTTATTACCCCTGCGGAAGATGCCATAACCAAGAATTTAGTTTCATCAAAATCTCGTACCGGAATCATCGAGGTTATGGTTTCACCTTTTTTGAGTTCGAGGACATTTACTAATGCCCTACCTTTTGATGCCCTACCCATTTGAGGAATATCATAAACTTTAAGCCAATACAATTGTCCTCTGGTGGTAAAGAATAAAATATAGTCATGAGTTGAAGCGATGAACATATGTTCTATAAAATCATCATCCTTCATCTTCATTCCGGTTATTCCCTTGCCTCCTCTTCCTTGTTTACGATAGGTATCTAAAGCAATTCGTTTTATATATCCACTATGCGAAATTGTTACAGCCATTTCTTCTTCAGCAATTAAATCTTCAATTGTGATATCTTCCGCTGCCGCAACGATTTCAGATCTTCTTTCAACTCCATATTTATCAATAAGTTCATAAGCATCTTCACGAATAATGTCATAAACTAAATTTGCATCAGCAAGGATTGCTCTGTATTGAGCAATTGTTTTTTGTAATTCTTCATATTCATTAACTAATGCGTCACGCTCAAGACCTGTTAGCCTTCTTAATGGCATATCCAAAATTGCTTGTGCTTGAATCTTAGATAAGGAAAATTTTGCAATAAGACTTTCTCTAGCTTCATTAACATCTTTTGATGCTCTAATGATTTTGATAACTTCATCAATATTATCAATTGCCTTGATTAAGCCTTCTAGTATGTGTGCTCTATCAAGTGCTTTGTTTAAAAGAAATAATGTTCGTCTTCTGATTACTTCAAATCTATGATTTTTAAAATGAACCAATGCCTCTTTTAAATTTAAAGTTTTTGGTTTTCCATTAACTAAGGCAAGAAAATTAACATTAAAAGCAGATTGGAGAGGAGTTAATTTATATAATTGATTTAAAATTACATTTGCATCTTCTCCTCGCTTAAGCTCTAAACAAAGATTTATTCCATCTCTTCCTGAATAATCATTAACCGCTCTAATACCTTCTACTCTTCCATTTTTTATCATATCTGTAATTGATGTTATGATTCTTTGTTTATTTACCTGATATGGAATTTCGGTAATCACAATTTTTTGTTTATCTTTACCAGATGATTCAATATGACATAATGACCTGATAACAATTCGTCCTTTGCCGGTTTTAAAGGCATTTACAATTCCTTCTCTTCCACAAATTAAACCTCCGGTTGGAAAGTCTGGACCTTTGACAATTTTCATTAATTCTTCTAGTGAACAATCTGGATCATCACATAATTTTATTAATGCCTTACATACATCTTTTAAATTATGAGGAGGAATATTGGTTGCCATTCCAACCGCAATTCCTGTTGAACCATTAACTAAAAGATTTGGAACCTTTGAAGGAAGTACTGTTGGTTCAGTGGTGG
>CAMZKK010000002.1 GCA_947311175.1 uncultured Planctomycetota bacterium
ATTTTGCATTACAGTTAATGGCTAAGCCAAGTATGATGAATCCACAAGGAGGAGGTCCTATCCCCGGAGGGCATGCAGGAATGGATATGGGTGGTAGTAAAAAAATGGATATGCCAATGCCTAAAAAAAATAAAATTTCAGCAGTAAAACCAAAGGTTACGGATGAATTTTTAGCGTCATTAATCCCAGCTTATGAGGCATATCTTTCTGCTCAGAGAGCGCTAGCAAAAGACAATCTTGCTTTGGCAAATAAAGCATTGATCACGCTGTTTAAGGCAATTCCTTCGTTTAAGATGTCATTGCTCGATAGTAATGGACATATGAAATTAATGGGGATTACCGCGAAAATAAAAACTGCCCTTGAGGGGATAAGTAAGTCTAAAGATATTGAAACTTCTCGGAAAATTTTCGCAGCGGTTGGGGTTGAAATTATCAAGCTAGAAAAATATTTTGGGCATATCGGAAAAACATCTTATCGTCTTGCATTTTGTCCTATGGCGTTTGGCAAAGGTGCAGAATGGTTGCAGATAGAAAAAGAGATAAAGAATCCTTATTACGGCAAGGCAATGTTGACCTGTGGTGAGATTCGAAATACATTCAAGGCAAAAGGCAAGAAAAAGTAGGTTCTAAAAAATGAAAAACAAAAAATTATTATTAAATGAAGACGGTGACGGAATACTTGGTGCCATAATTTCATTTTGTTTACATAATAGATTGATTGTCGGTCTGCTTTTGTTGTCAATCATAGGTGGTGGAATAATGACCGCACCCTTTGATTGGGATGTCGGTGGAATACCCCGAAGTCAAGTTCCGGTTGATGCCATTCCTGATATTGGAGAAAATCAACAGATAGTTTTTACAAAATGGAGTGGTCGTTCACCTCAGGACATTGAATACCAAATTTCTTATCCGCTCACCTCTGCCTTACTTGGTGTCCCAGGGATAAAATCTATACGCAGTTATTCGATGTTTGGTTTTTCCTCTATCTATGTTGTGTTTTCGGAAAAGGTTGAATTTTATTGGTCAAGAACGAGAATTCTTGAAAAATTAAATAGTCTTCCGGTTGGCACTTTGCCCGAGGGGGTTCGTCCGACTTTGGGTTCGGATGCTACGCCATTAGGGCAGGTGTTTTGGTATACTCTCGAAGGGCAGGATAAAGACGGTCAACCCACAGGTGGCTGGGATCCTGATGAGCTAAGGTCGATTCAGGACTGGCAAGTTCGCTATGAACTGATGGCTGTCCCGGGGGTCGCAGAGGTATCTTCAATTGGCTGATTTGTTAAGGAATATCAAGTTGATGTAAATCCAGATGCGATGAAGGCAAAAAATGTAACCTTGGCAATGGTGATGGCTGCTCTTAAGAATAGCAACCTTGATACCGGTGCGAGGACGATGGAAATAAATCGTGTTGAATATGTTATTAGAGGGGTTGGTCTAGTTAAGTCGATTAAGGACTTAGAAGAGGCAGTAGTCAAAGAGACCGACAATATTCCTATTCGAGTGTCAGATGTTGCGACTGTTAGTCTTGGTCCTGCCCTTAGACGTGGTGCCTTAGATAAAGGTGGAGCAGAGGCAGTGGGCGGAGTAGTGGTTGTTCGGTACGGTGCTAATCCTTTAGAGGTGATAAAAAAGGTTCATAAAAAAATAACAGAATTTTCCAAAGGATTACCGGAAAGAAAGGTCGAGGTAAGACTTGCCGATGGCACTAAAAAGCAAGTTATGAGTAGAGTTGCGGTTGTTCCGTTTTATGATAGAACAGGTTTGATTTACGAAACCCTTGGAACTTTGAACAGGGCATTAGAAGAGGAAATACTGGTTACTATTATTGTCGTGATGATTATGCTGATGCACCTTCGAAGCTCAATTTTGATTTCAGGGTTATTGCCAATTGCGGTGTTGATGTGTTTTATTGCGATGAGATATTTTGGGGTGGATGCGAATGTCGTTGCTCTGTCAGGGATTGCAATTGCGATAGGGACGATGGTGGATATGGGGATTGTGTTGAATGAAAACATTCTCAAACATGTTGACCAGGCAGACGAAGATGAGCCTATCCTTCCGGTTATTTATCGAGCATCGGTTGAAGTGGGAAGTGCGGTAATCACTGCGGTGTTGACAACGGTAATAAGTTTTCTTCCCATTTTTACTATGGAGGCTGCCGAAGGAAAATTATTTAAACCACTTGCCTTTACTAAAACTTTTGCCTTGGTATCAAGTTTGATAGTGGCACTGACGATTATTCCACCGGTTGCCTTGAGCCTTTTCAAAAAGAAAAAAACAACCAACTATCTAAAATTTTTATGGCCAGCCATATTGCTAATTAGCGGGATTGTTGGTGGAATAAAACTAGGTAGTTTTATGATTGTAATTTTGTCTATTTTCATTGCTTTTTATCATATCTTACAAGAGAAAATTCCGGAAAAATTTCGTGATAGAATTAAATATATTTCAAATTATATAATTGTCTTTGTTGTCGTCATCTTTTTGTCTGCCAGTTGGATGCCATTAGGGGTAACGGCCGGAACAATCAAAAATCTAATCTTTGTTAGTGGTGCGATTGGCGGGCTTTTAGGCTTTTTCCAAATTTTTCAATATTACTATCCGCAGATGTTGGGTCGGTGTTTAGAAAATAAGATTAAATTTTTGATGATTCCTTTTTCATTATGCGTATTTGGTTTTACTACTTGGCTTGGCTTTGCCACCGTTTTTAATTTTATTCCGAAAGCGGCAGGGATTGTCGGTCTTGAAAAAACCGTTACTACCCTGAGTCCATGGATATGGGCTAAACATCGTTTCCCAGGGCTTGGCAAGGAGTTTATGCCAGACCTTGATGAGGGTTCGTATTTATTAATGCCAACAACTATGCCGCATGCCTCAATTGGTGAAGCGATAGATGTTTTGTCAAAACAGGATATGGCAATCACTGCTATACCGGAAATAGATACTGCTGTTGGCAAGGTAGGGCGAGTAGAAAGTTCGCTTGATCCGGCACCAATCTCAATGATTGAAACCATTATTAATTATCACCCTGAATATATGGTGGATAAGGATGGTAATAGATTAAGTTTCAAATATGATGAATCTACCAATGATTTGTTTCGAGATATGAAAAGTAATCCGGTTCTTGCTCCTGATGGCAAGCCGTATGTGGTAAAGGGCAAGTTTATTCGTGACGAGAATGGACATTTGATTGCAGATGAAAACGGCAGTCCATTCAGGATGTGGCGACCAAGACTTGACCCTTCATTAAATACAGGTCGCAAAGAATGGGCAGGAATTAACTCTCCGGATGATATTTGGCAAGAAATAATCAAAGCGTCAGAATTACCGGGAACCACTTCTGCTCTGAAGCTTCAACCAATTGCTGCGAGAGTTGTGATGTTACAGAGTGGAATGCGTGCCCCAATGGGTGTAAAAATCTTTGGTCGAGGCAAGGCAACTCTTGAGGATTTAGAGCGGGTGGGAATAAAGATTGAGAAGATACTAAAGCTTGCCCCTGGGGTTAAGGCAAAGGCGGTTACGGCAGAAAGAATTGTTGGCAAACCATACCTTGAAATATTGATTGATCGTAAGGCAATTGCCCGTTATGGAGTAAATGTGGTTGATGTTCAAAAAATAATTCAAACAGCGATTGGCGGGGTACCGGTAACAACGATTATTGAGGGTCGAGAACGCTATCGAGTCCAGGTTCGTTATCAACGAGAGTTGCGAGACTCCATTGAGGAAATAAAAAATATCCTTATTCCCAACCGCCGAGGGCAATCTATTCCGCTTAAACAGTTGATTGTTGGTAAAAAATTACAATACAGGCGGGGACCACAGGTCATAAAGAGTGAAGATGGTGGTTTAGTAACCTATGTCTTGTTTGATAAGATACCAGGGTATGCCGAGGTAGATGTTGTAGAAAATGCTACGAAGTTTATTAATAAAAAATTAGCAGACGGGTCATTGATTTTCCCTCCGGGGGTAACCTATAAGTTTGCCGGAAATTATGAAAATCAAATAAGAAGTGAAAAGCGATTGATGCTTGTTTTGCCAATTTCATTACTTGCAATTTTTATGATTCTTTATATGCAATTCAAATCTGTTCCAACCACAATGTTGATTTTTAGCGGAATTGCGGTGGCG
Organism: uncultured Planctomycetota bacterium; assembly: GCA_947311175.1. Lineage (GTDB taxonomy): Bacteria > Planctomycetota > SZUA-567 > SZUA-567 > JAFGNG01 > CAMZKK01. The sequence continues at coordinate 4,129 of CAMZKK010000002.1, forward strand.
TGGGCAGGCGGTTTTATTCTTTTGTGGCTTTATGGCGAAAGTTGGTTTATGAACTTTTCTGTATTTGGTACCAATCTCAGAGATTTGTTCCAAATTAATACCATAAATCTAAGCGTGGCTGTTTGGGTGGGATTTCTTGCTCTATTTGGCATTGCTACCGATGATGGAGTAGTGATGGCAACCTATCTTGATCAAGCGTTTAATAAAGAAAAGCCAACGACTACCAAGGCAATTCGTGAGTTGACCCTCTTTGCCGGCAAGCGTAGGATTAGACCGTGTTTGATGACAACTGCAACCACCCTTCTTGCTTTGTTGCCGGTATTGACTTCAACCGGAAGAGGAGCAGACATCATGGTGCCAATGGCAATTCCATCATTCGGCGGAATGGCGATTGAAGTTGTAACCTTATTTGTCGTGCCAGTGCTTTATTGTGCAATTAAGGAACTAACTGTAAAATTAAAAATTAAAAGTTAAAAATTAAAAAATTGAGAGTTGAGAGTTGAGAGTTAAAAAGCACATGCCATTTTCGGGTATGAAAATAGAGATGATTTGCTTTGTCTATATTTTTACTGCCGAAGCACAATCAACTCATATAAAAAGAAAAAAAAGGATGCTTCCTCATTTTTGAAGGGAAGCGTCCTTTTTTATTGAGAGCTTATTTCGCTGTTAATTGTTGACTCTAAACTTCAACTGCGGAATTTAGGTTTATAGACTATTCTCCCCATCCATCTATTTTAAAAGGTGAAGGTGTGTTTTCCAATAATAATGGTTTTTGATTATTCACAGTTATTGTTTTTTGCTGCGTTTGATTATTGTTATTGTTTTTTAATTTGAATCTTGATAGTAGCTCTTTTAGTTTTGCTGATTGATTTGCGAGGTAGTTTGCAGATGAGGCAATCTCTTCAGAACTTGCGGTATTTTGCTGAGTTACTTCATCTATTTGTTGTAGTCCTTGGCTGACTTGTGCTACTCCAATTGCTTGTTCATTACTTGCGGCTGAAATCTCACCAATCAAATCGGCAGCCTTGGTTATTTCTGTGACAATCTCATTCAACGATTCAGCGGTTTCATTTGCAATTGAGGTTCCTCTGTCAACCTTGCCTTGTGATGAGTCGATCAGTTCGGAAGTCTCACGAGCTGCCTTTGCACTTCTTGAAGCTAAATTGCGAACCTCTTCTGCTACTACCGCAAATCCCTTACCGTGTCGACCGGCACGAGCTGCTTCAACCGCTGCATTGAGGGCAAGAAGATTTGTTTGAAATGCTATATCATCAATAACCTTGATTATTTTAGAGATTTCTTGACTTGAACTATTTATGTCTTCCATTGCGGAAGTCATTTCATTCATATGGTTTGAGCCTTTTGATGCCACATCTTTAGCGGTGACAACAATTTTGTTGGCTGTATTTGCGGTGTCTGAATTTGTTTTACTTTGTGAACCAATCTCTGTCATTGTAGAAGTTATTTCTTCTAAGCTGGCTGCCGAGGTAGTTGCCCCTTGACTAAGAGATTGACTTGATTCATTGACTTGTTGTGCATTATTGTTTACTTCGTCAGAAATAGAATTAACATGAGTGAAGAAACTATTGATGTTTTTGATTAATTTATTGATAGCAATTCCTAAGGTGTCTTGGTCTGAGCGAATGCTATATTCAACATCCCAATTATTATTGGCAAGTGCTAACAATATGCGTTCTTTTCCTTTTTCAAATTCAATCAGGCTTTTGCAAATATTCCCGAGTTTACCAATTTCGTCTTTTCTTTTTAATATGTTTTCATCAACCTCAATGTCAAGTTTGCCATCAAACACTACTGATGATGTTTTTTCTGTTACTTGAGTTATTGGTTTTATTATTTTTGTGTCTAATAAATATAAGCCAACAATTATCAGGAACAAAAAGATTGAAAATATTATTGTCGATAATTCCCAAACAATTTTTGTGTTTTTATTAACCAATGCTAAAACATCAGGAGTATTCATTCCTAAGATATATATCCCAATCTCATTGCCATCAAGGTCTTTTACTTTTTGCACAACCGTTAGGTATCTATTATCAAAAGAGTAAGACGCTATTGCTTTATCCAATTGTTTGTTTGTAGAAATGTATTGATAAAAATCCTTATCATTATTTTTCTTGCTTGTACCATCAAAAATATAATTTTCAACGCCGTTGTTGTCTTTGCATGCAGGTGCTTTATCTAAATATTTTTTATTCATTAAATATAAAAATTTAATTTTTAGCGGTGCAAGATTTTTTTTGAATGAATTTAGTCCGCCTTCAAAATTAACAATTCCGATTATCTCTGAGTTTTTTTTGATTGGAAATAAACCTTTTAGCCTCAATCCCTTGCTTGATATATCCATTGCTGTAAGTGGCTTGCCAGTCGCTTTTACCTTGCGGTATGCCGGTGAATAATTAAGATTTTCACCAAACTTACTGAAATCCCATGACTTAACAAAGCTCTTTAATTCTGCATCTATAAGATGAACCTTGATGTTTTTGAAATTTGTATTTTCCTTAAATATCTTTCCGTAGTTCTTTAAGATTTTAAATAAATTATCCCGTTGTTTATTTTCGATACAATTGGCAATTGCCGGATTACTGGCAATCTGTAAGGCATTCATAAACCAAACATCTTTTTTCGCTTTGAGCTCCTGTTTTAGAGATAATTTGAGATTTGATGCCTCTTTGTCGATGGTCTCACCTTTTACCGTTGATACTTTTTGTTTAATCCAAATAAATGAGAATATCAATGCTATCATGAAGGCAAATATAGACATAAGTAAAACTTTTTTACCAATTTTTAAATCACAAAATTTCATAATTATCCTCCAAGTGGCGTAAATAGATTTTTTTAGTATATAAGGTGTTTAATTTTTTGCAACATATTGTTTGCTGACAAACTAAATTTATGGTAAATCAAATAAAAAATTTGCATATTTTTTATTATTTGATAGATTAATATAAATTAATGGGGAATGTTTATGTTAATAAATAAATCTATCTTAAATAGCGTTATGGTTCGGGTGACAATATTATTAATGATTTCCACCTCGTTAGTATTAACTGCCAGCGGAATCTATCGCTATGTAACAAATGCCAATGAGCAAGAACGACAACTGCGGAAAGAGCTTGCGTCGCTGGGTAAAAATTTATCAACAAGTCTTGCTACTCCGGTTTACAATTTTGCAAATACTACGATTGAAAGTATTTGTCGTGCAACCTTAAGGCAAAAAAATATTGTTGGGATTGGGCTGTCTCTTGAAGGCAATCAAACAATAAATTTTATCAAGCAAAAAAACAAAATAATACCTTACAAGCATTTACCTGATGATGCCGATTATATCGTGAGCAATACTCCGATTATCTATAATAATACAAAATTAGGAATTCTTCACATTGTTATGACTAAGCAATATCTACTTCATGCATTGTGGTCAGATGCAAAATTTAAAATTATCACTCTCGTTGTTTTAGAAGCTTGTTTGATGTTTTTTTTGGTTGTTATTATTGAGATATATATTGCTCATCCCTTGCAACAGATGGCAACTGTGTCGAAGAGTATTGCTGATGGAAATCTTGAAACTCCGGTTGGAATACCAAACACTACTGAATTCGCAATTCTTGCAAAAAGTCTAAATGTCTTACAGACAAATATAAAAGAGCAGATCGATAAATTGAAGAAAAGTGAGGAAAATTATCGAGAAATTTTTAACGCAGGTAGTTATGCAGTCATAATTCATGATGTCGAAAATGGAATTATTTTAGACGTTAATAATCCTGCGATAAAAATGTCTGGCTACAAAAAAGAAGAGATAGTTGGGCAAACGATCGATATTATCTCTGCGGGGGTTACTCCTTATGATAAAGAAAATGCAATAAAATGGATTAAAAAAGCATGCGAAGAAGGTCCTCAAACCTTTGAGTGGAAAATGAAGCCTAAGGATGGAAATATAACATGGGTAGAGGTTAGTTTGAAATTTGTGAAAATTGGGGGCAATGAAGTTATTCTTGCGGTTTCTCGAAATATAGAAGAAAAAAAGAGGGCACAGGAACTTCTTATCCAATCTGAAAAAATGATGTCGGTTGGCGGACTTGCAGCAGGGATGGCTCATGAAATCAACAACCCTCTTGCCGGGATGATGCATACCGCAAGTGTGATGAAAGATAGGTTGGGAGATTTAGATATTCCCGGAAATATAATTGCGGCGGAGAAATCTAATATATCATTAGCCGGGTTGAAATCTTATATGGAAAGACGCGATATATTTAAGATGCTTGATCGTATTAATAACTCGGGAGTTAGGGCTGCGGAAATAGTAAAGAATATGTTGAGTTTTGTGCAAAAAGGAAAAGGAACCCATTCCACGCATTGCATGACAGAGCTGATTGATGAATGTGTCGAGTTGGCAAGCATTGATTATGATTTGAAAAAAAAATATGATTTTAAACAGATTGAAATTATTAGAGAATTTCCATCAGAGTCAATTTATGTGCCTTGTGATGCAGGGAAGATTCAGCAGGTACTGATGAATATTTTACGCAATGGTGCGGAGGCAATGTTGGAAAAATCTAATAAACTGGGGGACAATTATCAACAAAGATTTATTCTTAGACTTTTTGCTCGTCCTGAAATAAATATGATGCAGATTGAAATAGAAGATAATGGTCCGGGAATGAGTGAGGATGTCCGTAAGCGTGTGTTCGAGCCGTTCTTTACCACTAAGACAACAGGCAAAGGGACGGGACTTGGATTAAGTGTTTCGTATTTTATTATTGCGGATAATCATCATGGTGAAATGGAGGTTGATTCATCTTTCAATGAGGGAACACGGTTTGTAATTCGGTTGCCTTATAAGAATGGATAAGGGGGAAATATAATGGAAATAATAAAAACAATTTTGATTGTCGAGGATGAGGAAGTCCTTCGCGAATGTATGTTTGATTATCTTGAAGACCGTGGATACAATGTTTTATCTGCTGAAAATGGACAGGTAGGGATAGAGTCTTTTGAGCAAAACAAACCTGATTTAATCTTGACTGATTTACGAATGCCAAAATTAGATGGCTTTGGCTTATTGAAGCATGTTGTTGCTAAGTCTCCATCAACTCCGGTTATTGTGGTTTCGGGTGCAGGTGATATTGCAGACTCAATTAATGCCCTTAAGTTAGGGGCGTGGGATTATATTCTAAAACCGATTTCAGATATGTCGATTATCTCTCATGCAATTGATAAGTCATTACAGCGTTCGAAATTAGAGTATGAAAATCTTCAATATCAAAACAAACTTGAATCGCTGGTTGAAGAGCGAACTCAAAAATTAAAAGAATCATATCTGTTTCAACAGAAAATTATTGATGGTATCCCTGATTTGTTAATGGTTATTGATCGCAATCATAATGTAGAGATGACAAATAAAACCGGAAGAAATACCTACAGTTTAGAGGTAGGAGATAAATATTTAAAATGTTATCAACTTCACTCATTGGATAAACCTTGTGAGGACTGTCCGTTTGAAGAAGTATTTAAAACCAAGGATGTTTTTTTTGGTGAACAAATGCATCCTAATGAAAAAGGCGAAGATGTTCCTTTTGAAATTTCCATTACCCCAATTTTTGATGAAAAAAATAATGTTGTTCAGGCTATTGGTTTGTTTAGAAATATATCTGAACGAAAAGAGGCAGAGAAAAAAAATAAAGAGCTTGAGCAGAAACTACATCAATCTGAAAAAATGGACGCCATTGGACAGCTTGCGGGGGGGGTTGCTCACGATTTTAACAATATGCTTTCTGGAATTATGGGTTCTACCGAGATTCTTAAATCGTATCTACCTGATGAGCCAACTCCTATGAAGTTTTATAATTTACTTATGGAGGCAACAGAAAATGCATCGGCATTAACTCAAAGACTTTTATCTTTTGCCCGCAAGCAACCGGATATAAGTATTCATCTTGATTTGCATCAAACAATAAAGGATACCCTAATTCTTTTGGAAAGAACGATTGATAAGCGAATAACGATTGAAACCGATTTATCCGCTGATGGTTGTCAGATTCTCGGTGATCCTTCACAGTTATCGAGTGCCTTTTTAAATATTGGTATCAATGCCTCCCACGCTATGCCAAGCGGTGGAAGTTTATTTATTTCGACCAAGGATGTGGAGATTGACGAATTGTTTTGCAAAATAAATACATTTAGTCTTACTCCCGGAAAATATATCGAGCTTGAATTTAGAGACACCGGCACCGGTATAGCTCCGGATGTTGTTGATAGAATTTTTGAACCTTTTTTTACCACGAAAGATTTGGGAAAAGGAACTGGGTTGGGGCTTTCGGCAGTATTTAATACAATAAAACAACATAACGGTGCTGTTTCTGTTTATAGTGAAGTGGGTGCTGGCACCAGTTTTCATCTTCTTTTCCCATTAACAAAAAATAATAAAAACATTACGCAAGATAAATATGAAATCATTGAGGGCAGCGGAACTGTTTTGGTAGTTGATGATGAGGAAGTTCTTCGCTTAACCGCAAGTGCAATCTTAAAGAAAATAGGATATGATGTTATCCTTGCTGAAAACGGCAAAGAGGGTTTAGATATTTTTGCCAAAGACCCTGATGCAATTGATGTTGTGCTTCTCGATATGGTTATGCCGGTTATGAATGGACGAGATTGTTTTTTGGAAATAAAGAAAATAAAGCCGTCAGCAAAGGTAATTCTTTCATCAGGTTTTTCTAGAGAACATGATGTTGAGCAAATGATGAGCGAAGGATTGAACGGATTTATCCATAAACCGTATAGAACTTCAAGTCTTAGCCAAATGATTAATAAGGTTATTTGCAAGTAACTAACAATTAAAAAGCACATGCCCTGAGTGTATAAATGAAGGTGCTTTAACCGGATTTTAACGGGCAATATCGCAGTTAACTAAATACAGGCAAACATGTTACGACTATTTATAATTAAATTTGTAGCCACTAATAATAATTATAAAATAAATA
>CAMZKK010000003.1 GCA_947311175.1 uncultured Planctomycetota bacterium
CTACAGAGCAGGAAGATGCAACCGATGTCGAAATGATTCAATTCAATCTAAGCACGAATGCAACTGAAGATGCAGATATCAATAGTCTCACCCTTAGCATTATTGGCACAGGAAATGATGCAACAGATATTACTGCGTCGTCGGTTAAATTATATAACGACAACGGCACTACTGCCGGCACTTGGGATGCAGGTGATACCTTGATAGGAACAGGTAGTTGGAGCGGTGATAATGGTTCAATAACCTTTACCGGCACACCTCTAAAAACTATTCCTGCAAGCACCACTGAAGTTTGGTTGGTAAAGATGGATTTTAACGGTAATGCGGTAAATTCCGATACCTTCCAAGTCAATCTTGTCGCTAATTCAAATGTTGATGCGGTTGGGGTAACGAGTTCTAATGCCATGGCAGTTAGCGGTGCACCGGTTAGCGGAGGGACAAAAACAATTACGGCAACCGGCACATTAACTCTTGATGCAGGAGATAATAATCCAACCGCAAGCAGTGAGTCAAGTGGTGCACAAGATGTTGAAGCTGTCCAAATAAAACTAACTGCCGGTAATAATGAAGATGTTAAGATTACACAGATTATTGTAGATGCAATCAATCAAGGGGCAAATGATGGTAATGATGCAACCGATATAACCGGCGTGTCATTATATAGAGATGTCAATCATAACGGAATTTTTGATTCGGGAACAGATATTGGAATTTCCAGTAATAAAACCTATAGTGCAAATGATGGCACAGTCACCTTTGATTCTTTATCGGAAATTATTTCTGCTGGAGAGAATGAGGAATTACTTGTTGTTTATGATCTTAATTCTCAAGCGACAAATAATGAAAAATATCAGGCACAAATCACTACTGCAAATATTACTGCTATCGGAGTATCTACTGCAAATGTGGTAACTACTATCGGAAGTTCTATTTCAGGTGGCATTAAATCAATAACTGCAGAAGGGACTTTAACTGCAAGTATTGGCGCATCAACTCCACCAAGTAGCAATGCGGCAAGTGATTCAGATGGGATTGCAGTTTTTCAAATAAAACTAACAGCTGATTCAATTGAAAATATTAATGTCTCTTCAATTAAATTTACCGATTCAGGCTCAAACTCAGGCAACCTTGCAACCGAATTAAGTGCAGCTCGGTTATACAATGATGCGAATGGAAATGGGATATTTGACGGTGATTCACAAATTGGAACATCTGGCAACATAAGTGGTTCAACAATTACTTTTTCCGGCCTTAATGAAGTCATTGATTTAGGCACAAGTGAAAATTGGTTGTTGGTTGTTGATTTTACTTCGTCTGCAATCAATCCCGATACCTTTAAATTTGGGATTAATGCAGCGGCTGATATTGATGTATCGGCATCTACGACAAATTCTGTTGCAGGTTCTTTTGCTATTCAAGGAAATATCATAACTATTTCAGATACTCCAAATTTGACGGTATCTCTCGGTAGTAATACTCCATCTACAAAAAATATGGCGAATGATGAAAGTGATGTCACTGCCATTCAATTAAGTGTTGCCACCTCAATCTCTGCCGATGTGACGGTTAATTCAATTATATTTACTGCATTAGGAACGATTAATGATGTTGATGATATTACGGCAAATAGTGTTGAGCTTTATAATGACAACGGAACAACCCTTGGTGTTTTTGATAGTGGCGACACCTTAATTAAAGGTGGTGGTACATTCTCAGCCGATAATGGAACAGTTGTTTTTTCAGGATTGAATAGAACCATCCCCGCAAGCACTACCCAAAAATGGCTGGTTGTCTTTGATGCATCCGGCTCAGGTTCGGGTGGTGAGACCTTTGCGATTAAGGTTAATGCCAGTAGCGATATAACTCTTGCTTCGGGAGATGTTTCCGGTAGTTTTCCTATTGTCGGTAACGATACAACTATTTCAGATGTTGGAACTTTGACTGTTGCGATTGGCGACAATACTCCTGCAACGCAAAGTGTGGCAAATGATGCTTCAAATGTTGAAGTTGTTCAAATAAAATTGAGCGCATCAGGCTCAGAAAATATCGGTGTCAGCTCAATTGCTTTTAGTATTGGCGGGACAATTAATGACAGCACAGATGTAACTGCGTCTTCGGTAAAACCTTACCTTGATGCAAATGGCAATGGGGTTTTTGACAGTGGAGTTGATGCTCAGATTGGAAGTGCCGGTAGTTTTTCAGGGGATAACGGAACCATTACTTTTTCCGGTTTGACAGAAATAATCAATGCCGGAACCACCGAAAAATGGTTACTTGTTGAATCTCTTTCCGGCACGGCAAGTAACAATGAAACATTCAAAGGGATTTTAACTGCTACAACAAGTATTAATGCAATTGGAAAGACCTCACTAACGAGTATAATTCCGACCGGCACATTTCCCATCAATGGTAATGTAATGGATATTTCAAATGTCGGCTCGTTAAGTATCGGAGCGGGTGTGAATAATCCACAGGCAAGCACAATTAGTAATGCAGCAACCGATTTGGAAATGTTGCAGGTTAAATTGACTGCAAGTGCAACCGAGGATATTGATATTACCGCAATTACTTTTACCGCATTCGGTTCGGCAGATGATAGCTCTGCTCCAACCGGTGACATTGTTGCGAATGGTGTTCGATTGTATAATGATGCCAACAACAACGGGATTTATGATTCAGGAATAGATACAATTATTAGTTCAGCCGGCAATTATTCCGCAGATAATGGGACGATTTCATTTTCAAATTTAACAGAAACGATTGATGCATCTTCTACTGAAAACTGGCTCTTGGTTTATTCTCTTGCCGGCTCTGCAACGGGAAGTGAAACCTTTTTTGTAAAGGTTGCGGAAAATTCATCTGTTACCGCTATCGGGGTCGATACTGCGGTTGGGATTACTCCTGCCGGTGCGCCGATTACCGGCAATACAATGACGATTAGTCCGAATGCAATCCTCACCGTTTCAACCGGAACAAACAATCCATCTGCGAGTAATGAATATAATAACGGAACCGATATTGCAATGTTGCAAGTGAAATTAAATGCCTCTGATTCAGGAAGTGATATTAATATCACTTCAATCAAGCTCACCGCATCCGGCACTGCCGACGACCGTTCGTCATCTTCTGGTGGCGATATTTCAAACAGTGGTGTTCGTCTTTATAATGATGTTAATAATAACGGAACATTTGAATCAGGAACCGATGTTCTGCTTGGCTCTGGCAATTTCACTGCCGATAATGGCACAATCACCATCTCTGGTCTTAACGAAATTATTGACAATAACACTACTGAAAATTGGTTGTTGGTTATTGATTTAAGCGGAAGTGCTTCCGATGGCGAGACTTTTGTCGTTAAGGTTAATGACCCAACGGTTGATATTTCTGCTACTGAATCAGGTTCGGCACCCGCTCTAACCATTACCGGGGCAGCGGTTGTTGGTGCAACCAAAACAATCACTTCAGTAACTTCTGTTACATGGGACGGCTCTGATTCAGGACTTTGGAGTGCAACCGCTAACTGGAATAATAATGTAATCCCTGGCTCTTCAATTGATGTTATTATTCCAGATGCCGGAACAACCCCCAACGACCCAACCGTTGATGTTGATGGTTTTGCAAAAATCATTGACTTGCAAGCAAACGGAGTGATGACGATTGGTGATTCTAAAACTCTAACCATTGCAAACAGTTCAACATTTAATGGTAGTTTTACAATGAATACCGGCTCTGTCCTTAAAATGGATAGTGCAAATCTTACCGCAAGCAGTTCATCCTCCTTTACCGTTAATGCCGGAGCTACTATTCAGAATAATGGTTTGGGAATATTTACTTTAAACCTTGCCGGCAATGTTAATTTGGCAGGCACAAGTGGTAATCATATTAATATTAATAATTGCAATCTTGTTTTCTCCGGCAGTGGCGGAGCAAGCGTCTCGGCTGATTATGTCTATCTGAATGGCATTACCGATGGTGGAACATATTTAACAATTATCGGTTCTGACTGGGGTGGGCATATTTTTGAAGGTTGGAGTTTTAAGGCTATTAGCGGTGGTTCTGATGAAGTTACGGTAAATATGAATAACTCTGCGGTTTCGGCAACAATGACAAAATATAATACTTCATCCGGCTATATCGGAGGAGAGTCAACCGACCTCGATACTGCCGGCACGATAAATTGGAGTGTAACCTCTGCAATGATTACTGAGTTTGATGCCATACCATTTGTCAAAAAAGATGGCATTGTTGTTCATTGGAAAACAGCCACCGAAACCTTTAATCAAGGGTTTAATCTTTATCGCCATAGAATAAGACGAAGCGGAAGAAAGATTCCTGACTTTAATGTAAAAAGCCCAGGTAAGTATTGGCGTAAAATAAATCGGAAGCTTTTGATTGGTAGTGGTGGTTCAACCGATATTCAAGAATATGCAATCGTTGATAAGTCGGCAAAAATAGATAATGACTATGCCTATATTGTTACCGATGTGGATATTAACAATAATTCTGCTGTTCATTGCAAACCGGTAACTGCATCTTTAAAGACATTTAACGCCACAAAAAATAGGTTTGGAAAAAATGCTTCGGTTAAGAATAAAAATACAACTGCAAAGATTAATGTCGTTGGTTTGACATCTAACTTGTCATCTGTTTTGTCATCTAATTTGTCATTGATAAATAACGATAGGGGGCTTAGATTGTTAGTCCTTATGCTACTTCTTTCAGTAGTCGGATTGTTGATAGCTAATAAAAAATATCGAATTAAAATAGCGTTATCAGCATTGACATCTTTGATTGTTTTATCGGTAATGATAAAAACGAATGACAGTAAGCCACTTAAATCTAATGCCGAGATTGAGGTAGGAAATAAAGTGGTAACAAGTAAAGAAACTCCAGACATCTCAGAAGTAACTCTTAGTCAACCGTCAATGGACGGGGTCAAAAATCAACAGTTATATATAATGAGAGATAAAGCTCAACAGCCGGTTAATATTTTAAATATGCCAGAAGATTCAACAGTCGAGCAGATGGCATTTGCTCTTGAACAAAAGTTTGATGAAGAAAATTCATTTGCCAGTAGGATAAGCAAGACAAGGCAAAATAGGTTTAAACGAAGAAAATCTAAATGGCATAATATTGTCAGCAATAAACACAAAAGAAAGATTAAACTTTATTCTGAAATCAGTAACAAAATAAATAA
>CAMZKK010000004.1 GCA_947311175.1 uncultured Planctomycetota bacterium
CATTTCAAAAGACATTTGTCCAGCTGAGTCATTCTACAAAATAAATCCCCAAAAACAAAAGCGAAGAAGATACACATGGTCCCTCCTTTCTCACCGGATTGGCCAAGAAGATACAGTGACCTTAATGGCTATCCTCCTTCATTTTTAATTCTCAACTTTTAATTTTTAATTCTAAATTCCAACTGTGGAATTTAGCTTTATCATATAGTTATGCCGTTAGAAAACAAAACTGTCAAGAAGAAACACTGCTAAGAGCTCTAAAGAAGTAAAATTTGTTTACTCTTTACCCCTTTATCGTTAATAAATAATCTGTAATTGTCGATACAAAAAAGAGGTAATTGTGTACTAACATTGCAATAAAAATAGATTTATAGCATTCTTGACCGAAAGGTAATACAACTGTATGAGTATTGAGAGTAACGAAGAAACACTTAGTAACAGAACACTCTTTTCCGGACTAATTTTGGTTTTTTGTGGGGTGTTTTTAGGAATTAGTTTGTGGACAGCAGACATTGCCCTTGCTCCTAAGGTAGCTGCAAAGGAATGTCTCACCGGTTTGATAGGTTGTTATTCTGCATTTTATGCAAGAGTAACCATTGGAACAATTCCATCACTCCTATCTGTAGGGTTGATTATTCTTTGGGGTGGACATGTAATAAAGCGAAAAAGTTTTTTTAATTCATGGCCGCAGGTTGCCGGTGCGATGGTATTGATTGTCAGTTTTTGCACACTAATAACCTGCATTACCAAAATGGCAGAAAATCCACACTTAGGTGGACTTGTTGGACTTGAGATTGTTCCTCCGGCAATTAATTTGATGGGATATGCCGGAGTTTTTGGGCTAGGAATTTTTGCCTTATTCGTTGGGCTTACCATTATGTTTGGCAGTCATGTAAAAGCGTGCTATAGATTATTTATGGCTTTGGCTGATGGCTTGAGTAATGCCTTTGAAGTAATTGCAGATATTTTTCTAAAGAATGTATCTTCAGTAAAGGACAAGATAAACGATTTAAACGAAAAGAGGGCATTAGAGGTTGCAACAGCATCGGTTGCTACAGAAACCCAGGTTGAGAGCAAATCTTTAATTTTAAACGAATCAACCTCTTTGGCGGAAATGAAAATTGAGGAAGAAATTACTCCTGCAAAATCATTTGAGAAAAAAATAAAACAACAGCAGACAAAAACTGTTAAAAAAATTCAAAAGAGTAAAAAAGAAGGCAGGATACTTTGCGAAAATCAAGAGTATGAATTGCCACCGATTTCATTACTGGAATTACCGGATAATACCAATGGAGAGCGTGAGCATACTCTACGTAAACGGGCAGATATTTTAGAGGAGACTCTTGCTCATTTTAAAATTGATGGCAAGGTGGTTGGCATTGAAACCGGTCCAAGGGTAACAATGTTTGAAGTGTCATTAGCACCGGGAATTAGGGTCGAAAAAATATTCCAACTATCAAACAACATAACAATGGCACTCAAGGCATATAACGTAAGAATTGTTGCGCCAATTCCAGGCAAGGATACCGTTGGGATTGAAATTCCAAATCTTGAAAACAAGATGGTCTTTATGAGTGAAGTTATTCATGACTACGATTTTGATAAAAACGAAATGGCTGCTCCAATGTTTTTAGGGACAGACATAACAGGAAATGCGGTAATCGAAGATTTGGCAAAAATGCCACATATGCTGATTGCCGGTGCTACCGGTAGTGGTAAGAGTGTTTGTATAAATGCGATATTGATGTCATATCTTATGGCAAAACGTCCTGATGAGCTAAAGATGATATTAATAGACCCTAAGATGGTAGAATTGTCCAGATTTAAAAATATTCCTCACCTTCTTAGCCCGGTTGTTACCGATATGAAACGAGCTGCCGGAATCTTGGAATGGACTTGTGTGCAGATGGATAAACGCTATGAGCAGATGGCGTTGCTTGGGGTTAATAATATTGCTAAATTTAATGCCTTAGGTGAAGAGGAAATATTGAAGCGAATCGGCGGACAGCTCCCTGATGTTGAGCTTGAGACATTTCCAAATAAAATGCCATATATGGTTATTGTGGCTGATGAACTTGCAGGCTTGATGTTGGTTGCCGGTAAAGAGGTTGAAAAATCCATTGTTAGACTTGCCTCAAAGAGTAGGGCAGTGGGAATTCATGTGATTCTTGCGACTCAACGTCCGTCGGTAGATGTTATCACCGGATTGATTAAGGCAAATATGCCAAGTCGGGTGGCGTTTCAGGTATCCAGCAAGATTGACAGTAGAACAATTCTTGATGGCAATGGTGCAGAAAGTTTGCTTGGTGCTGGAGACATGTTGTTTATGCCCCCAGGTACTTCAAAACTTATTCGTTCACAAGGTGTCTTTATAACTGATGATGAATTGTTTAGTGTGATTGACCATTGTCGAGATCAAGGAAAACCGGATTATCACGAAGAACTTGAAGGAGCGGTTATTGGAGGAATTGATGTTGAAGGAAAAGATGCAAACCGTGATGAAATATTTAATCAAGCGGTTGCCGCAGTGTTGGAAAATCAAAGAGGAAGTGTTTCTCTCCTTCAGAGAAAATTCGGAATTGGTTACGGCAGAGCAAGTAGAATAATTGATCAAATGGCAGAAGCCGGTGTCCTTGGTCCATTCAAAGAGGGTAAGGCAAGAGATATTTTGGTAACTATTGATGAGTGGAATGCTCTTTGTGATGGCGGAAGTTCTGAAGAAGAGTTTGAGTCATTTGAAGAAGAGTCAGAAGGTATTGCCGGAATGCGAGATGATGAAAGGGAGCGAGAGGATATTTCTTTATCCTGAATTTCACGTCAACAGCTGTGGGATTTAAGTTAATCAAAATGTAGATTTGCAAATTTTAGATTGTATGAATTGGCAATTTCTCTGGCGTCGGAAATGTTTGCTATTATGTCTTGTGGTCGATGGGCATCGCTGTTGCATATTACCTCAATTTCAAATTGGGAAGCTGTTTTCCAAAATTCTCTTAATGGATATTTGTATCTTTTTTCGTTTGGAGTGTTTATCATTGGTTTGCGAAAGCCATAGCCATTTATTTCTAATGGAGTTGAAGTTTTTACTGCGGTCTTGCAGATATTTACGGTAAACTCTTCTGCGTATTTATCCCATTCTTGGTATTCACCAAAACACATATCGGGATGGGCAATAAATGCAAATAAATTAGATTCCATAATTTCGATTAATTGATTCTCTTGAATTTTTAATATTTCAGGGCTATTTATTGAGTCATACATGTAGCCGGTATCATCAATCACCCAATGGTTTCCTGAGATTAAATAATCATAGGCAGGGTTTTCTTTGTAGCTTAGTAGATAGTCATGGTCTGCCGGTGAATATTCACATTCAAGTGCTTGTAGAATTTTTATCTCGGGAAAACGTTTTCTTGCTTCGGCAATTTCTCTTTCGTATTCAGGTAATTCTTCAAATCTCATTCTTGAATCCAACCATCGATTGTCTGGAAATGGGACATGGTCGCTAATCCCAAGAATTTTAACCCCAGCATCAACCGCTGCTTCGACATATTCCATTATTGTTCCGACAGCGTGATTGCAACGAGAAGTGTGGGTGTGGTAATTTTCTGTAATTTTCATTAATAATCCTAAGTTGCTTTGTTATTTTCTTCCGTATAAATAAATCAAGTGGTTGAGACGATTAGCAATGTCTTTTGAACAAAAGGCATCGAGCTGTTCGGAAGTCATTCGCCAGCTCCAATTCATATCTCCGGCAATTCCCGGTCGATTAAATCTTGCTTCACAGCCAAGTCCAAGAATATCCTGAAAAGGAATGATGGCGGTGCTTGCAACAGATTGCATCGCTAGGGATATTAATTTCCAATTGATTTCAATGTCTTCACCAAGTCCCATATAGTCTAAGCAATTTTGTCGTTCAAGTTGTCTTGTCTCTTCCGGTCTAATGTCATACTTGTTGTCTTTGCCGTAAAACCAGCCCATTGTGGTATCATTATCATGAGTGCCGGTATAAATTACAAGATTTTTTGTGTGGTTATGGCAGGCATGGGTTGCGGTTTTTGGGTCTTCTGCTCCAAAGGCAAATTGCAAAACCCTCATCCCCGGGAGATTATATTTTTCACGCAAGGCATCAACTTCTGGAGTAATCACCCCAAGGTCTTCGGCAATGATTTTTAAATTACCGAATTTTTCTTTGACTGCTCGCAATAAATCATCACCTGGTGCTTTTACCCATTTCCCATTAACCGCAGTTTTTTCTTTTGCATCAACTTCCCAATATGCTTCAAGCCCACGAAAGTGGTCGATTCGTAAAATATCAATTCTTTTGAAGGTGTATTCAAGGCGCTCTAGCCACCATTGGTAATTATCTTTTTGGTGGACATCCCAATTGTATAGTGGGTTGCCCCAAAGTTGTCCCGTCTCGCAAAAATAATCAGGGGGAACACCGGCAATTACTGATGGTTTTCCATCTGCTTGCAGGTAGAATAATTCTTGATTTGCCCAGACATCACTTGAATCAAAGGCAACAAAGATTGGCACATCACCAATAATCTCAATCCCTACTTCACGACAATGATTTCTAATTCCATCCCATTGTCGATCAAAGATAAATTGCATAAATGATTGAAATTCAATCTCAGTTGACAATTTTTCTTTTGCGTTCTTGATTGCCTTGTCATCTCTTGCGACAAGGGCTTTGTCCCATTCATTCCAAGATTTATTTGGCTGTTGTCCCTTGATTGCCATAAATAGTGCATAGTCATCTAACCACTTGGCATTAAATTTCCGATAATCATCAAACCATTTCTTTTCTTCTTTTGATGCTTTGGCAATAAATTGTTGATAACTGTTTTTTAAAATTGGTAATTTCCAAGCATAAAGAGAATCAAAATTAACCGTTGTGTTTGAATTTTCAGGCAGCAAAGGAATATCTTTTTCTTGCAACCATCCATCGGTAAGCAATGCTTCGATACTAATTAGAAGGGGGTTGCCGGCAAATGTGCTGTATGATGAATATGGAGAACTGCCATAACCGGTAGGTGATAGCGGTAATATCTGCCAAAGTTTACAGCCGGTGGCTGCCAAGCCATCAATAAACCGATGAGCATCTGTTCCAAATTCACCAATCCCAAATCCACCGGGAAGAGATGTCGGATGCAAAAGAATTCCTGCTGTGCGATTTTCTTGTTGCATAATAACTTACTCCTATAATTATCGAGTAACAAACAAGAATTTCTTGCTTGTAATTTATTCTGTTTAAATTTTTGTTAGTGCAATGTGGGCAAAAACGTTGCTGTCATTTACCATATTGCTGATTATTGAATACTCATTTGGCTGATGAGCCATTTGCTCCATTGTGCACCAAACAGCAGCGTTTAGGTCTTTTTTGCGAAATGATGCCGCTACGGTGCCACCGCCAATTCCCATTGTTTTCCCTTTTTGGTGATAAATATCTTCGATTGCATCTTGCAATAATTTAACCACCGGTGCATCGACTGGGGTTGCCGGTGAGCTGGGAAGTGTCATCTCTGTAGTCATCTCAATTCTAACATTTCTCCTTTGTTCAACTTCCTCACATAAAACCTTAATGGTTGCTAACACTTCCTCTCTGGTGTAGCAGGGGAGGGTTCGCATATCCATATAAAAGGTTTCTTCTGCCGGAATGGTATTGATGTTTGGGACATTTTCAAGATGGTGCGTTGGTTCAAAGGTGCTGATTGGCGGGACAAATATCTCATCTCTTTGCTTGTATATTTTATATAAGTCTTCAAGTCTGCCGATTAGTTCAGAGC
>CAMZKK010000005.1 GCA_947311175.1 uncultured Planctomycetota bacterium
ACTTATATGGCAAGTATTGGGATTGGAATGCTACAGCAGCTTGCCTCTAATTTTGCAGAAACCGACACGAAGTTAATTATGTGTTGTGCTAGTCCTCGAATATATTACCTTTTAGAAGCTGCTGGAATCTTCCATTTTTACACTCATGAGAAAACCTTAGAAGATGCCAAAAGTAGATGTATTGGTTGATTTGATTTTTAAAATATTAGCGATACTATTGATTGCTGACGGTTCTTTTTGTCTCATTTTTCACAACAAGGTAGAGGCAACAATAAGGAAATATCTTCCTTCTATCAATCTAATTTTAATTGCTTCGATTGAACTGATTATCGGTGGTATCATTTTATTTTTATATTCACTTTAAATTCAGCAATAGGAATTTAGGGTAAAATATGGAGAAGATATAATGAAGATTATAGTTGCGCCAAATGCATTTAAGGGCAGCCTAACCGCTATCGAAGCTGCTAATGCCATGGTTGATGGTATTAGCAAAATCTCTAGTAAGATTATTACTGAGAAGAAACCTATCGCTGATGGTGGAGATGGTATCCATGAAGTATTTGCAAATGCCTTTAACGGGAAAACAATAAAAGTTACTGTCCACAACCCTCTACACAAAAAAATCTCCTCTGAAATATGTTATCTCGAATCAATCAACACTGCAGTTATTGAAATGGCTTATGCCAGTGGGCTTATATTGTTATCCGAAGAGGAAAAAAATCCACTCAATACATCCACCTATGGCACTGGAGAATTAATTGTTGCAGCACTTGATTTTGGAGTATCAGAAATTATCATCGGCATTGGCGGAAGCGCCACAAATGACGGCGGAATCGGAATGGCTACTGCACTGGGTGCAAAATTTACTAACGAAAAGGGGAATTCAATAATCCCAATTGGGAAGAATCTCAAATCTATCAGACATATTAATCTTTCAGAAATTGACAAAAGAATACATAAAACAAAGATAACTGTTATCTGTGATGTAAACAATCCGTTACTTGGAGAATTTGGGGCAACAAAGGTTTATGCACGCCAAAAAGGGGCAGATGAAAAAGATATTGTATTTCTTGAATCAGGAATGACCAACTTAGCAGATGTCATCCAAAAAGACATTGGGATTGATGTTAGTCAAATCTCTGGCGGTGGCGCTGCCGGTGGAATTGGTGTTGGCTTATATGCTTTTGTTGATGGAAAACTAAAAAATGGAATTGAAGTAGTACTTGATACAATAGGCATAAACGACTCTTTAAACAATGCAGATTTGGTATTAACCGCAGAAGGAATGATTGACAATCAAACGGCATTCGGAAAAGCTCCGGCAGGTGTCGCTCAAAGAGCAAAAGCTAAGGGCATCCCCTGCCTTGCAATTGCAGGTAGCATAAGTGGTGATATATCAAATCTTCACGATATTGGAATAAATGCCACATATACCTTATGCCCTGGTCCCGTATCACTAGAAGAAGCAATGGATAAATCTTACGAATACCTTATGAATAGCACAGAACAAGCAGTACGAGGATTTTTAGCAGGAAAAAATTATATTCCATAAAAATGCAATTAACCTAAATTTTGCAGTTGGAATTAACAATTAACAAGGACTTGACAAATCACCTTTATTGTTAACTTTTAATTGAACTCCGTTTTAACTGTGGGATTTATGATTAAGCTAAGCTTGCTTACTCTGGGAGCATAGCTAACGGTATCTTAGATAATTTTGGATTTTTGCAATCCTTGCTTGAAACGATTGGGGATTTTAGTCCCCATTCTACTCCAACATCTGAGTCAGACCACAAAACTCCGTAATCATCACCAGGATTATAGAGGTCACTGCATTTATAAAATACGTCAGCATAATCACTCAACACACAAAACCCATGAGCAAAACCTTCAGGGATATACAATTGTTTTTTATTATCAGCACTCAGTTCAACCGACACATACTTACCAAAAGTTGAAGAGTCCTTTCTAATGTCAATCGCAACATCTAAGATTTTACCATGACCAACATAAACAAGTTTTGCTTGAGGCTTAGTTAGTTGATAATGCATTCCCCTGATAACATTCTTTGTTGAGCGACTATGATTATCTTGAATAAAGTCTTTATCAATTCCTAATTCACGATATTTATCACGATGATAAGTCTCAACGAAAAAACCTCTTTCATCTTCAAAGACATTAGGTGTAAGAATAATGACTCCCTCAATGCTTGTTAACGTCTTTTCTAATGCCATAACACCCCCCTACTTTGATGCAAAAATTATAGCGGCAAGGATTGAGACAACGGCAATAATCCCAAGCAAAACCAAATATGTTCGGTTCTTTTCCATTTCTTTTTTAAGTAGCTGAATCTCGGCCTCTCGTGCCTTTAATTCAGCATCACTTGTTGACATTTTTTTTACTTGAGGCTCTTCATTGCAAACAGATGGGTTATTCTTTTTATCAGCTTTCGCAGCTAAGGCAGCAAATTTTTTCTGAATATCATCTGAATCCATTTCCATTGTATTTAAATTATCATCAGGAATAATCGAATTTTCTTTCTGAACATTAACAGCCGTATTGCCTGTTCGTTCTCTCTCAAGATACTTAATCTCATACTTGCCAATATTTATTTTATCATCGTCTTTAAGACAATGAGTATTAACCTTTGCTCCATTAACAAACGTTCCATTTGATGAGCCGAGGTCTTCAACCACATAAGAATTATCTTTCTGAATTATTCTTGCATGATTTCTGCTAACGCCTAAATTATCAATTCTAATCGCACAATCCTCATGACGACCAATTATATATATTTCTTTTGTCAAATTAATTGAATTAATTTCTTCTCTGTTAAACATAATGGTTACCGACGGCATACTTTTCTCCTATAAAAATCAACAACATAATAATAGATTTACGTTTTTTAAGTCAATAAAATTGACATTTATGCATTTACCTTGAATTGTTATAATTTATTTATTTTTTACCATTCGACAAAATTCATCAATCGAATCTTTTTTACCAAACACAACAATGGTATCATTATTACTGATAATTGTTTTGGGAGAGGGATTATATTGATACCCCACACT
>CAMZKK010000006.1 GCA_947311175.1 uncultured Planctomycetota bacterium
GGCAGGCACTACAGGGGATTTTCTGTCTAAAGCTGCCGTATTTTACCCCAAAATGAAACTAAATCTCAAACAAAACAGAAACAAGTAGAACCCTTACCCATTTACCCAAAATTTTTCAGACCATTTTTCACCATTTTGGGAAAATATGTTTTTTCGGACAGGCTCTATCTTAAGGGCGTGTGCTTGTTGATTAAATTTTGCATCAACTGCGAAATTTATATTTGTCTCTGATACGGTGAATTTCACCAACAAGGTATAGGCTGCCGGTGATGCAAATTAAATCGTTATTTTTGGTTTGTGATTTCATATCAATTATTGCATCAATTGAATTTTTGTTTATCTTGATATTTGTAAACGATAATTCACTAACGAGCTTTGCGACCTTTTCTGCTGATTGACAGCGTGGGTGATTAAATTCGGTTATTGTTATATTTTCAGCCACAGGGATAATTGTTTTTAACATTTCTTCGATATCTTTGTCCTTGGCAAACGCTACTATAAAATTAACTTTTGCTTTGTTGTTGGTTAGAAATCTTTGCTCTATGGTGTCAATCAATGCCAAAATACTTGCTTTGTTGTGCGCTCCATCTAATAGCATCCACGGTGATGACGATATTACTTCTATCCTTCCTGGTAATTTTATTTTATTGAAGGCAGATTTGATATTTTCTGTTTTTATCTCTCTTTTGGTTTGTTCTAAAAAAGAAGATGATATCGTGCAAGCAAGAGTGGCGTTATGAAGTTGATGTGTTCCTAAGACGCTCATTTTGATATCCTTGTGGATTGTTTTTGGGGTGATAATGTCAATTATCTGTGAGTCGTTAATTGATGTTATTTCTTTGGATAACTCATAATTAAAATTCTCTTCACCAAAAAAAATATAAGGACAGTTATTCTTGGTAGCGATATTTTTTAGTATCTTTTTTGCTTTGTTTGTTTGCTTGCCAAAAATTGTTGGGATTGCGGGTTTTATTATTCCTCCTTTTTCGGCGGCAATGTTTTCTATGCTTGAACCCAATTGTGTGGTGTGGTCTATGCTTATGGGAGTAATTCCGCACACTGTTGGATTTATTATATTGGTTGCATCTAATCTGCCACCGAGTCCAGTTTCGATGATTGCAACATCAACTATGCTTTTGGAAAAAGCGATAAATGCAAGGGCAGTGATTATTTCAAAATAGGTAAATTGATGTTCATCGTTATTTGCGTTAGTTATTCCTTGTTTTATTTGTAATTCGTTAAAGCACTTGCAGAAAAATTCTTTAGAGACAAGTTCATTATTAATTTTTATTCGTTCTCGAATATCTATCAAATGAGGTGAGGTATATAATCCAACCCTTAATCCTGACTCTTGCAGAATCATCGCAATCATTGTTGCGGTTGAACCTTTGCCCTTGGTTCCGGCAATGTGAATTGCTTTGAAGTCGTTTTGCGGATTATTGCATCTTTGTAGTAATCTTTTGATTCCATCTAAACCAAAATCGTTTGAATCAGCATTGACCTTGCGTTCATAATTGGTAAATGAATCAAGGTATTCTAAAATCTCGCTAAATTCAGCTTTGACTGTATTTGTCACTGATGACCTCAACTCAATTACTTTTTATCGTTGTCTTCATTTGGTAGTGGTGGATACAGTTTAGCCTTTCGTTCCTTTTCTTTCTTTGCTTCTTCTTTGACCTTTTTTGCATACCATGTATATATCGGAATATTGTTATCTTTGTCGGTAATTGATTTCCTCAGCTCCATTATTGCTGTTTGTAGCGGTTGATTTTCTTGGATGTCAACAACCACTTTTATTCCTTTTTCGGTTTCAAGGTAAGTTACTAATGCTCGTCTGATTTCATGTCTGATGTCGTTGTCATTTATTTCAATCTTTTCATCTTTGATTTTCGCTTTCAATTTGTCAATCTCTGGATACCGCATTACATCTCCATGATCAAAATTAAGTAGAGCGGTGAATTCCTTCATATATTTAGGGTAGGTCTCTCTGACATAGTCAGAAACGATTAGGCTATCTATCAGTTTTTTTCTGGCTTCAAAGCTTGCCATTGATAGCTCAGGAACCTTTACTTTTACGTCAGGTTTTATTCCTTTGCCGTGAATACATTCTCCATTTGGTAAATAGTATTTTGCAATGGTGAGTTTTAGACAGGTTCTTCGACCGGTACTACGCACCCATAGGAGTTGTTGTACTGAGCCTTTGCCAAAGGTCTTCTCACCAACAAAGATAGCTCGTTTGTTGTCCTTTAAAGCACCTGTTACGATTTCTGAGGCACTTGCAGAGGATGAGTTGGCAAGGACAACTATTGGGTAATTTGGTTCTGTGCCAAAGCCATGACTGTAATATTCTTTTCTACTATGAACTCCTGGCTTGCCTTCGCTATAAACAATTAATTTTCCGCCATCGAGGAATTTGTCACTGATTTTTACTGCTGATGACAGCATCCCTCCGGGGTTGTTGCTAAGGTCTAAGATTAATCCCTTCATTCCTTGTTTTCTTAGTTTTTTGAGTGCTTTGTTAAGTTCAACAGGAGTTGAGTCTTCTCTGCCAAATCTTTCAATCCTTATATAGCCAATCTTGTCTGGTAGCATTTTATGTTTAACGCTAGGTATATTTATTTTTTTTCTTTTAACGGTAAACACTTGTGGCTTATTCCATTTTCTTCGCCAAACAGTGAGATTAACCGTTGTTCCCGGTTTTCCTTTTAGCTTACTAATAATTTCTTTTTGAGTGTTGTTTTTGATTTCATCACCATTGATTTTTTCAACCCAGTCCATTGCCCGTAATCCAGCCTTAAATGCAGGCTCGTTATACATTGGAAGGAGGATGGTGAATCGTCCGTTTCTTACGCCAACCCATGCTCCAATCCCACCATATTCGCCATCAATCTGTTCGCTCATTTCGGTAAGGTCAGCTTGGTCAAGGTAGTTGCTGTATGGGTCAATTGATTGGGCAAGTGCCTTCGCTGCATTCGTTGCAAGTTTTAGGCTTGATACTCGTTCGCGTTCTCTTTTTCGTTCTTCTTTGTCTCCAGATTGATCTATTGCATAATTTACTTCAATTAGGTCAACAACCTCCTGAACGAGGCGTGCTGCAAGTAAATCCTTAGTGCCTACCTTATCTATTTCCGACCAACTATTAATATCCACCAAGAGCTTTTCTGTGCCCAAGCTTAGGGTTGGGTGGTCTGCTAATTGACGAAGAATTGGAGATACTTCGGTAAAATTCCCTTTAATCATTGCGGAACGTGCACGATATTTTAAGACATTTCTTGCTTCATCCCCACTTCTACCCGGCTTGAAAACAAGGTTTTTGAGAAGGCTTACGGTTTCGTTTAATGGCAGAAATGTAGCAAGTGCAAGTGCGGCTTGATTTCGTGCTCGAATGCTTTTCGATGAAAGCAGTTTCTTAAGTTTGTCTTCAGCGCTAGCACCATGAGTTAGACGCCAAAGAGATTTTGCTAATTCAACCTTAAGGAAATCTGATGTATTTGTTTTTAGTAATTCTCTAATTAAAGTTGTCGCATATTCTCCACCCTCTGTTCCCATAACAGTAATGGCATCAAGTTTTATGTTTTCTTTGGCTTTTTTAGATAATATTATTTTTTTCAATGCCTTGCATGCTTCGTCTTGACTCCCAAGATGCATTAGGGTATAGCTTATTGCAAGGGTGTTTCTGTCGTTTTTGCTATTGTTTTTGAGTGATGCCTGCAGAGCAGGAATTGCGGTATTGCCAAGCGCTAATATTTTGTCGGTATAGAATAGTACCGGCTCACCTTGTTCAAGATTGTCAATTGTTTTGAGGACTTCTTTGATTACCTTTTGAGGGTTTTGTTCATCAGCTGTAAGGGGTACGGTTGTGCTTGTCAATATTAATAACAGAAACAGGTGGATTATTTTTCTCATCTTAACTAACTCCAAATTATGGTATTGAAAATTTAAACAATAACGGTATCATATTAAAGTTGTGATTGCAATTTTTTTATTTTATATTTTATATAGATTGGCTTGGTTGTGTTATGTTATACAAAAGTTCAAATTCAGTTCTTAGTGGTGAAGTGTTGGTTCCCGGTTCAAAAAGTCATACCGTTCGTGCATTGATTTTCGGGATGCTTGCAGAGGGGGTTAGTGTTATTAAAAATCCACTTATTTCTGGCGATTCAAAATCTGCCATTAATACGGTGCGTGCATTGGGCGCTAGGGTTGATGAATCAAGTGATTGCGAGGTCTGGACGGTAGAAGGTCTTGCAGGAAATATCAAGCCGGCGGATGATGTGGTTGATGTCCTTAATAGTGGAACAACACTTTATTTGGCAATGACGATAGCTGCCTTGGCAGATGGATTTACGGTTTTTACCGGTGATGAACAGATTCGTTCTCGACCTGCGGAAAACCTAATGGCTGCCTTGCGAGGTTTAGGTGCGGAGGCATATTCAACGAGAAATAATGGGTGTGCTCCGATAGTTATTGGTGGTGCGGTTAGTGGTGGTGAAATTAGTATTGAATGTCCAACCTCACAGTATTTATCATCGCTTTTGATTGGTTTGCCGGCAGCGAAGATTGATGACAATTCAAAGTTTATTATCAATGTGCCGCTTTTGCATGAACAACCGTATGTGCATATGACATTGAGATGGCTTGACGAATTAGGAATAAAAATTGATTACAATGAGGATTTGACACGGTTTGAGATAACCCCAAATCAAAAATACCCATCTTTCGAAAAGGCAATTGCCGGTGACTTTTCAACCGCTACTTTTTTTCTTTGTGCGGCAACTCTTTCAGGTAAAGAGGTTTTGGTTAAGGGTCTTGATATGTCAGATATGCAGGGAGATAAAGCAGTTGTTGAATATCTACGAGCTATGGGGGGGAAGATTGAGGAAGAAGAAGGTGCCCTTCGAGTGTTTGGTTCGTCCTTAGCGGGAGCTACTCTTGATTTAAATGCAACACCAGACGCTTTACCTGCAATGGCAGTTGTTGCTTGTTTTGCAAAGGGAGTTACCAATATTATTAATGTTCCCCAAGCAAGGTTGAAGGAAACCGATAGGATTGCGGTTATGTGTAAAGAATTAAAAAAGTTAGGGGCTGATATTACAGAAAAAGAAGACGGTCTTATTATTAAGGGTGGTGGTTTGAATGGCGGAAGAGTTTGTGGGCATGCTGACCATAGAGTTGTTATGAGCCTATGTCTGGCGGGACTTTGTAGTCGGGATGACATTATTGTTGATACCGCAGAGGCAGTGGCAGTAACATTTCCTGATTTTGCAAAAAAGATGAAATCTATCGGTGCTTGCATTGTTGTGGCTGATTGATGGATTATTCCTTCGTCTTAGACAAAGAAAAAGATTCGCAATTGTTGATTGATGTCTATAACGTCTTAAGAAAGTCAATTGCTCAATATTTTAAGGCACTGAGTTTCGCCACTAGTTTTTTCTTGGATAATAAGCTTCGCTATACGCTTGAGCTTTCTGACATTAGAGATTTAGGGGTAGATATTACAAAGAAAGAATGGCAAGACATATTGTATCGGATTGATGTTTATTCTGGTGAAGATGGGGTGAAGGTTTTAAGGGGAGAGGATATAAATTCTTTTGTAATAGACAATATTGCTTTTCTTGATTATGTCATTATTTGTCGTGCTGAATTGTTCCCGGGTATTCATGATTTTTTATATAGTCAGATTGAAGGTAGTATCTCGGTAGCAAGATATATGTTGAGAATGGCACGCTTGAATCCATGGGAAACACCACCTTGGTTCGAATTTCACGGTGTAACGTTTAAGCATGGCGAAGATATAATTATTTTTCTGAATAATCAGCCAGAGTCTGTTTCTGATTTAAAAAAACAAATTAGAGTAAGTTTTCGTAAGGCAATCTTAGAACTTGATATTATTAAAGGGCAAATTTTTGATTTGCAGAGTGAGAATAAATCAAACTAGCACAAAAGTAATATCTCCACCTTTGTACAATAAAAAAATAATTATTGAGGCATGGCAAGTTTTTCATCAGTAAAAAATAAAATAACCACAATGGTTTTGAAGAAAATAGAAAGATTATCCGATATGTATATTAATTGATTGTGTCCTTTCAGTGTAAAGGCGTATATATGATGGAGATTTTTTGTGGCACGTACTAGAAGTGTATTAGGGTTAGATATCGGTACTCATAGCGTTTGTGCGGTTGAACTTACCGGTAGCGGCGATGATGTTGCAGTGACCGGTGTTGGGTGGGAGAGAATCCCCTCTCCAGAGTTGATTGGCGATACGGTACTGGCAATGTTGTCTGAGAACAATTTGAAAACAAAAAATGTGGTTACATCTGTTAGTGGCAGGTTGGTAATTGTTAGATATGTAAATATGGCAGAAATGTCACCGGAAGAATTGCTTAATGCGGTAAAGTATGAAGCAGACAAATATATCCCATATAGTGTAGATGATGTTCAGTTGGCATGTCAGCAGCTAGGAGGGGTTGATCAAAAAAATCAAACAAGGGTGTTGCTCGTTGCTGCTAAAAAGAAATTGATAGAAGACCATGTTGCAATGTTGAAGGGGTTAAGTATTAGACCAACAACCATTGATGTGGATTTCTTCGCACTTGGCAACGCATTTGAGTTGTGTAATCTAAATAATCGTTTAATTGGTGAGGGCGAAGCAATTGCGTGTGTTGATATTGGCTCTTCAAAAACCAGCATTTGTATAATGAGAAGTGACAGTGACTGTTTTACTAGAGAGGTATTTACCGCTGGAAGTAGCATGACAAATGCAGTTGCCAAAAGGTTTGGCGAAGAAGCAAAAGATGTGGAATTGATGAAAGAAGATCCGGGTGATGCGATTGAGGCAATGCAGGAATCTATAATGCCGGTACTTGAGGATATTGGCAGCGAGGTTCGTCTATCATTTGATTATTACGAAAATCAATTTGATCATCAAGTTAGTAAGGTATTCTTATCTGGTGGATCTATTCAATTTCCTGGAATAGTTGAGAATCTTGGTGGAATTTTTGAAGTGGAAACAGAAGCGTTTTCGCCTTTTGAATATCTTGAGATAGCGACAAATAATGACATAGTCTTGCATGAAAAGGCTGCAGACATGGTGGTTGCCCTTGGTTTAGCATCCAGAATAAGGGGAATGTAAGATGATAGAGATAAATCTTCTACCTGAAGAATTGAGACGTGTTGAAGGAACTCCTTTGCCTAGGTTATTAACTATTTGTCTCGGGGTTGCAATCTGTGTGACATTGTTGTTTTTGAATTGGTTTTATTTTAATGAGACCGCAAAGGCAAAAGCAAAGTTGAAAAAGGTTGAAAAAAATCTTGTTGCTGAAAAAGGTAGAATCAAAAAGCTTGATAAGTTAATTCAAAAAATTACAACAATTAAAGCCCATGTAAGTACGATAGAAGATTTGTATCGAGAAAGAATTATCTGGGCGAAGGTATTGTTTGATTTAAAACATATTGTAAACCAACA
This sequence comes from uncultured Planctomycetota bacterium, assembly GCA_947311175.1. Lineage (GTDB taxonomy): Bacteria > Planctomycetota > SZUA-567 > SZUA-567 > JAFGNG01 > CAMZKK01. The sequence goes on from CAMZKK010000006.1 coordinate 7,466, forward strand.
GGAATACAACAAGCAGAATAAAGAACGTGAATATATTTGGTTCACTGATTTAGTCTTGGGTAGTAAGAAAGTCGGAGGTGGGATGCTTGGAATGCCTTCACAAAGTGTAAAGCTTATTACAATTAAAGGCGTGGCAAGTGCTAGAGGCACGAGAAGAGCAACGGCCATGATTAGAAGCCTAATTGATACTATGGTTAGTTACAAACCGGAAAAATCTCCAGAGATAGAAGCAGTTGAGGAGATTGAAAAGACCATTAAGGTTAGAAAAGCATTTGAAGAAATGCTGAAGAAAAAAGGTAAAAAGGGGAAGGTTGTTTTGGATCAGGCAACCAAAAGAAAAATTCGTGCAGACAACGAATTAATTAAACATTTACAAGATAAGAAGAGTGGTGGAATTGCAATGATGCCATTTATGAATCAATTCGAAGGAAGAAGACAGCTAAAGATTAAGTGGCAAGATAAGATGAATGCAAGCAAATCAAAGGATGGAAAAAAGTTTATGCCTGAAAGTGGGATGAAGTTTGAATTGACTTTAAGTTTTAAACCGAAAAAGAAAAAAACGGTTCAGCCTGGTTTTTAAGCTGAAATTTATATTGAGGAAATTATGGAAGAAAAAAAGAAATTAGTCATAACAATCGCGATAACGTTATTTATGGTGTTATTATTTACAGGAATATTGTTGTATCAATTTAGTGTGTTAGGGGTTACGCCAATGAAGGGTGTAAAAAGCCTTACCACGGTAATAGAAAAAAAGGAAAAAGAATTAAATGCACTTAAAGCACGGATTAGTGTAGAGCTTCCACAACGCAAAATGGAAATGACAAAATTGCAACCATTGGCAAAAGAGGCAAATCAGTTATTACCCAAAAGTGTAACGGTTGAAGAGTTGTTGAAATTTATAAACTCTAAGGCTGAGTTAGCATTAGTTGATGTTACTTCAATTGCAGATAAAAAGGTTAAGCCTAAAACAAGTATGTTTGGAGTTGCTTCAACAAAGAATTTTGATGAAATAGAATATACAATGAATATGACAGGGACACTTGATGAAATCGCTTTATTTATAAATTATATGGAGATGTTTGAAATTAAAGGTAAATCAGGAAACCTTGAAAAAAGACTTTTTTCGGTTAAGGATTTAAAGATTAAAGCAGCGAAAAGTGGATTGACCGAAGGTGGAAGACATAAAGTTACAATGAAGATGAGCACTTATGTTAAGAAAAAAGATGCTGTTTTACCAGCAGCATTTTGATTGGAGTTTTAATGATGTTTAATATCAAAAAATATAAGCAGGTGATGACTTTTATCTTTGTTGTCGCACTGATGA
>CAMZKK010000007.1 GCA_947311175.1 uncultured Planctomycetota bacterium
ACAACCTAATAGATAAGAAATAATAACTATGAAGTCAATTTGGACAATCGCAAGAAATACCATTATCCAAGCAGTGAGAATGAAGGCAGCATTATTTATCATTCTTATTTTTGCAGTAATCTCAACAATGATGCCTTTTATTTTAGAGGCAGACGGCACAATCATTGGCGAAATAAAGGTTGTTCTCACCTACAACCTCACATTCACAATGACTCTCCTAACAATTATGACAATTTTTCTTTCTGCTAGTCTCATTCACACTGAAATCAAAAAAAGACAAATATTTCTTCTTGCATCAAAACCAATAAATAAAGCTCACATTATTCTTGGAAAATTCACAGGGATAATGCTTTTAAACCTATGGCTTTTAATAATTATGGGCTCAATCACCTATATTACATGTTGGGTAATGGCAAGACCGGACAGCAATAGACTATCTGACTACACAACTGTTAGAGAGCAACTATTAACTGCAAAAAATAGCTTTAAACCCCCTGCCCTTGATTTTGAAAAACTTGTAGAGGCAAAAAGAAGACAGCTAATATCACAAGGTATAAAAACAGAACAACTAAACAGTCGCTCAATAAGGATGGAGCTAAAAAGGATGATTGAAAAAAACGGCATTAGGTTGTCTCCTTATACCGCAATGACATTTTCTATTTTAAATATACCAAAATCAGATACCTTAAAAAAATACACAATAAAATACAAACTTTATGCAACCGATGGTGCAGAGACTAAATTGAAGGGGGAATGGATTTTTTTCAATACCCAAACTAATCAATATATCAGAAAAATTTCTATTTCTAGATCTGGAGAATCAAGAGAATTTAAGATACCTTCATCAATTATCAATGATAAAGGTCAATTGGTAATCAGCTTTAAAAATATTACTATTGGCAACAGAAAATCAAAAATAAAAGGAGAGCAGATACCACATTCTATTGCGTTATCAATGAAAGAAGGATTGGAGTTATTGGTTCCCGAAGGTAGTTTTGGGTTTAATTTAACCAAAGCCCTAACCATGCTTTTTTTAAGATTAGCACTTATTGCAATGATTGGAGTTGCTGCCGGAGCATATCTTCATTTTCCCGTTGCGGCATTACTGATAATAACTTTTACGCTATATGGCTATGGCAGATCATTTGTTGATTACACTCTCGATAACTCTGCTAATAAGATTGCAAATACAACAAAAATTGAGAACAAAGATACAACTGAAAATAAAAATGATTCAACGTATCGAACTGTAATGGTGAAATTTTTCTACCCGACCCTCCGAACAGTAATCAAAATATCGCCGGATTTTACGGAATCAGACCCGACAGATGATTTGATTGCAGGTAGGAGTATACCGCTGACTAGACTGCTGTTCTTGCTATTAAGAGACTTGTTACTTCGAGGGGGAGTAGCATTGATTATCGGTATTTATCTTATTAATAAACGTGAACTTGCGTTAACAGAAAGCTAAAGATGCCTTACAAAAGTAAATTGAAATTTATCTCATTATTAATTATTAGTTGCATTCTTCTTTATATGAGTAACTTACAACGTAATACCGTTATTAAATTACGTGATAAACATGAACTGACAGTTACGGTGGTAACAGATGGAGTGCCACCAAGTATTGTGCTTGCCACCACCGCTCTTGGTGGATTTAGAGGTATCCTTATAGATATCCTATGGATGCGAGCAACAAAACAAAAAGATGCTGGTAATTTTTATGATACAGTACAAATCTACGATTGGATTACAACTTTACAACCAAATTATGCTGGAGTTTGGCGTTTTGTCGCATGGGACTTGGCATATAATATTTCGGTGGAAATCAATAATCTTAAAGATAGGTGGTATTGGGTTAATCGTGGCATCAAATATTTGCGAGATAAAGGGATTCCACACAACAAATTCAGTCCTGAGCTATATTCAGAAATCACGTGGATTTTTCATCACAAGATAGGTGGAAACCTTGATTATGCCGCTCGCTATTATAGAAAAGAATTAGCATTGGAAATGAATAGTTTTTTTGATGGCCCGGCAGACAGGAAATTTTTAGAAAGCATTGTTGCCTTACCGAATACAACCAAAGAATTATTGAAGGATAAAAAAATTAACAATTTGAGGCTGGCATTAAAGAAACAAGGAATTAATTTGTTAAAACAATATTCAGCCATTCTCGTTGATAGCAAATCGACAAATTCAGAAATAAATCCACTACTTAAAAAACCAGAAAATATCGAAATAATTAAAAAAGTAAAATTATTCTTCATGAAGAAAAGAATAGTTGAAGAATTACACATGGAACCTGAGTATATGCTAAAGCTCAACAAAGAATACGGACCATTAGATTGGAGAGGTTGTGACAGCCATGCGATTTATTGGGCAAGAAAAGCAAAAGATTGTATGAATCGTGAAAACAGAAAATACGTCCTTAAGCTAAATTACGAACGGTATATCTATTATTCTTTAAGTAGTCTAACCAAACGAGGAAAGGTAATGTTGAGTAGTAATGATTTGGTATACACCGCTCCTGATTATCGTTTTGTGGAGCCAACACGAATTGCTCTCAAAAATCTTATTGAAGAGAAAAAAGGAGAAGTTACAGCAGATGGCAAAAAAATATCTTTAGTGGGAATATATGCCGGATATTCAAATTTTTTAAGGCGTGCAATTTTTACATTTTATTTTAATAATAAAATTAAGGATGCCGCTAGATACATCGGATATCTACAAGAGATAAAGCCAAACAA
>CAMZKK010000008.1 GCA_947311175.1 uncultured Planctomycetota bacterium
CCTGCATTGTTAGGGCATGTGCAAGCTCTTCTTCTGTCACACAACCCATTTCAATTAATATTTCACCTAATTGTTTAGTTGTCTCAGCCATATCAAGTCCCTATAAAAAATAATATTACGACCATAAATATATTGTTACTTACAATTAAAGTCAAGAGTGTTTTGTTTATTGACAGGACAAGTAATTTCCGATATAAGTTGATTTATATTTACATCAACTTAATATTTCAAAAAAAGGATATTTGTTATCGTTGCTTTGCTAAGAATCATTTCAATCTTATCTGCTGTCAGCCTGTTTTTAGTTGGAGCAGAGGTATATTTTTCAAAGAAACTACCTGTTACGATAAATAACATAACCGTCATTACCTGCATTGCGTCAGCCATAATTTTACTAATAATTCAACAAATGATTGGCAAAATTAACAAAAAATATAAGACACTAAAAGAGGAGACAGATAACGAAAATTTTGAATTAATCGGACTCCGTTCACTCGTCAATGGTTTGGAGAAGGATAGAAATCTGCTTCGGGCTGAAATAGAAAGAATAAAACCCGAACAAGCCATTTCTATTGCAGCTAAAAGTCATGACACATTAGATGGTTTTATTGGTGCACTAACAAGCTTGGTTGCAAAGAACTTAGGCGATGCCAAAGAATTAACAATATTCAAAACAATTAGCAAAAACGAAAAAGCAAACAACCCTCTTATCCATTATGTAACCGACAATTATTCTGAATTATTTATGGTATTTTCCGAATCAGGAGGTGAAATTCTAAACAGTGAAATTCCAACAAACGAAAGCCTTCCCGGAGCCAAATTCGGAGTAAGAAACATTTCTGTGGAAAATCATCACACAGAACTCCATATAATTGGAGAGTTAGGTCTTACGACAAAAAACCGAAGCAGAAAGCCTATTGGAACCATAAAGCTCATTACACGAAGAATAGATAGAGAAAAAGAAATTAGCAAAAAAATGGCAACCGAGATGCTGAAGGCTAAAGTAGCTGGAGTTTCACTCGATACAATCAATGTAAAAGAAGCACTAAGCAATCGTATGCCACAGCGACTTGACACGAAGAAATGCTTCCTTGAACTGGCATGTCGTCTTGGTACCGAAAGTGAACACGTTGGTGTCTTAAAAATATCATTCAATACTCATGGGGTTGACATCAATGATAAAATAGGAATTTGGGAACATCTAACCGCAAGCACATCTCAACATATTGCCCAAGCAATAAGAGGACAAAACTTTCAAGAACGAGCAATAAAAGATGGACTTACCGGACTTTACAACAAACGGTACATGCTAGAATTTCTTGAAGAATCGTTTGCGAATACCAAAGACATTCATACAGACCTATCTTTAATAATGATTGATATTGATCATTTTAAAGCGGTTAATGATACCTACGGTCACATGACTGGAGATATTGTTCTCAAAGGAGTTGCGGAAGAAATAGCTAATGCTGCCCGCACCACCGATGTCGCTTTCCGTTATGGTGGCGAAGAAATGGGATTTATCCTAACTGCCCAAAATGCGAAAAATGCAATGAATTTAGCAAACCGGGTCCGCAAAAAGATAGAGAAACAATCATTTGTTGGCGAAAAGGGAGACATCGTAAAAGTTACAATCTCACTTGGAGTTTCTCACTACACAGACGACATGACATCCTACGAAGATTTAATAAGTAGATCAGATGAGGCACTATACTACTCCAAAGAACACGGTAGAAATATGGCTGTTGCCTGGGGCAAGAAAAAAATGAGTATCAGAAAAAACTAACTCACAGAAACAGGTGTCTAATCTTGACCATATCTAATCCAAAAATATATTTAATAACCCCCAACTATCCGCCAGCATACGGCACTGGCAACATTCAAGCATTTAGCTCAATGCTGGCTGATTCCGGTTTTATGATTGAGATTATTACCCCAAGGTTAGTCATAAGTGAGCTAATCAAAGATCTCGACATAGATGAAAATTTATTAAAAAAAAACTCCCGCATTTACACAAAAAGAATATCATCGCTTGCTCTGAAAGACGAAAGAAAAGACTCATCGGGGCTACTCTTTGAATTTCTTGCAAGCAATCACCTTAAATATAAAACAGAAAGAACCCCTGGCGTTATTATCGGAATGTATCCAAATCATTCAACACTACGTATCGCAGCAAAGGTTGCAATTCAATATAACATTCCATTTATTGCTTACCTAAATGGCAATCCATTTATTGACAATAAAGGCAAGAACAAAAGCTACAACAGCATCAAAAAGACAATCAAGACAATAACATCAGCGAACTGTATCATCACAACATCAACAACTTTAAAAAATGTTATTATGAAATATAATATTAAGAACAGAGTGGAAATAATTAATAATGGCATCATTGATTCAATAACAGAAAAAGAAATCTCAAAAAACATAAAACATTTTGAAATAATCGGTTTAAATTGCGACCAACAGCAATTTGACATAAAAACCCTTTGCTCAGCATTCTCTTGCCTAAAAGATTATCATCCGGAAATTTCTACAAAAATAACCGGTAGTTTTTACGGGCAAAGAAGAAAAAGGGTTTATGAATTATTCGACAAGCACAAGCAAGAGGATTACTTTGAATTTAAAAGTTACATAACAAGAGAGATTGAGGATTTAATTATCAAGCAAAGCCATATTGGAATCATCCCCACAAACAAAAGATTTGACAAAACAATTGTTCCCGAAATAGTCTATCGGTATATTGCCAACCTGGTTCCATACATTGTTTCAGCCGAAAACGACAGTGAAATTAGTCAATTTACCAAACTATCACAATGCGGAATTGTGGTTGAACCTAATAACCCACCTGCCCTTGCTGGCGGAATAATCAAGCTTGTAACAGTGCATGAAAGATTCAGACAAATCCAAAAAAAACAAAAGTTGATAAGAGAAAGTTTACTCTTTAAAAATTCAAAAAAAAGTTTTGCCGACATCTACTTTAGCCTATTTTCCTCAGTTGAAATTTAGGCTAAGTTAAGAACTCTTTCTATTTCAGCGATAAATTCCGCAACATTAAATGGTTTTGCGATTGTTCCATTGCTGAAATCTTCTAAGTGCTCATGCTTGTTATAACCTGATGAAATTATAGTGAGGATGTTGGGTTTTATTTTTTTATTTCGGTTAATAATTCCTTGCCATCCATCTTAGGCATCATCATATCGCAAATTACAAGGTCGAATCTACTTGATGTTTCCTCAAAATGCCTTAATGCCTTTTTACTATCGGTAAAGGCTACCACCCTATAGCCATACTCTAAAAGCAATTCTTTGCTAACCTCACAAACTACTACTTCATCATCAATAACCATGATACTTGCAGTAGAGGTCGTTACCTGTTGTGGTTTTTCACTTTTAGCTTCGGAGTTAGAATCAGGACACTCTTCGCCAAGTGGCAAATAAATTTCAAATGTTGTTCCTTTGCCATTTTGGCTTCTTACGGTTATTGCCCCGTTGTGGTTGCAGATAGTTTGACATGCATTTGCCAATCCGAGCCCAGTTCCTTTACCTATGGCTTTGGTGGTAAAAAATGGCTCAAAGATATGCTTAATGGTCTCACTGTCAATTCCAGAGCCAGTATCTGAAATAACTATCTTTACAAATTCTCCGGGGGTAATATCAAAGGGAATTTTTCTACAAGACTCTGAATCAAAGGCTTTATTATCAGTTATTATATTTACCTCTCCACCATCAGGCATTGCATCTCTGGCATTAAGCATTATGTTTAGAAATACATTTTCTAACAATGATGAATTACCATTAATGACAGAGGGCATTGCCTTTAGCGTTTGAGTTATCTTTATTTTTTTATTACCTATGCCATGCTCAAAGAGAGAGGTCGCTTTTGCAACCAATAAATTTATTTGGATATGCTCTTTTTTTGTCGTTTTTTTTCTACTTAAATTTAATAACTCATTTGTTAGAGTTGCTGCATTCTCGGTGGCAGTTTTTATTCCTCTAACATATCTTATTAACTTTTCGTTATCTATCTTGCTTAACAATAGTTCTGTAAATCCCATAATTCCACTAAGTTGATTATTAAAATCATGGGCAATTCCTCCGGCTAATTGACCAATAATATTCATCTTTTCTGTTTGGTTAAGTTGTTGATTTATGTGATATTCTTCGGTTTTATCGTTAAAGATTACAATAATATTTCCCGAGGGCAGTCTAAATATACTATTTTCAGCCCATTCTGTTATTCGACTGTCAGAATATTTATTAGTTGGTAAAAAATGATGTTCTCCTGTCTTGTAAGTTTCTTGAAGAAGACTAAATAATCCAAATTCTTTCACACCGGGAAATATATCTGTTATCTTTTTGCCAACAATCTCGTCTCGCTTAACCTTGCCTAATTTTTCTCCGGCAGGATTTATATCAATAAAGATAAAATCATTTCCACCGTCTATTGCCTGATAAATAGCAATCCCGGATAAAGTTGCTTTGTAGATATCATAATATTGGGAAAGTGCTTCCTTTGTTTGTTTCTCCCCTAATTTAATTTTTGTAATATCTTCAAGATAGACGAGGGTTCGAGGTTGGCTATTTACATCTATCAAAGAGGTTGAAATTAAAAAATAACTAATCTTTTGTTCAGAGTTATCATCAAGATAATAAAATTCTGCATAAACCTGCTGTAAGTTTTTCCCAAAATCAAAAGTTTCTTTTACTGTATTTCTAATGACACATTCAGTACATGCATCACCATATCCACACCCATGAGGTGAGTCTGAGGCATGAATACAACGCATTATATCACCACTACGAAAATCTGCAATTTCACCTTTAGTAAAATTGTTATCTGCCAAAGCTTTCTTGTTTGCTTTGATAATTCTCCTATCACTGTCAAGCAATATTATAGCAATCGGTACATTATCATAGATTGCTTGCAGCTCTGTTTCGTTATCTCTCATGCGTATCACCTTTGTTGTTTCGATAAACTTAAGTATAAGTCATAAATAATATTTGTCAATTTTTAACAACTTGCAACAGCTGCATTAGTAATAAAACGTAGAATGAATCAAATTTGAATCCTAACTATAATTAACCTAAATTCAACCAAATATAGGAGTTGATTTTGATGTTAACGATAGCTAAAATACCTTCATTGCTATACTTTCGCTTCTGAGAGTAGAGTAGAATATTTATTAATGGCACCCTTTTTAAGTTAATCAATAGGTGATATTTATGACGGAATTACTAGCAACTCATATTGAATATTATTCACAATATGCTCAGCACTGGGGTTTTTTATTTGTTTTTATTTTAATGACTGTAGAAAGTTCATTTATCCCGTTCCCAAGTGAGGTTGTATTGATACCTGCTGGATTTATGGCTTATCGAGGTGAACTATTAACAGGAGTCGTTGCAGTAGATTTTACAATCGTTATCATTTGTGGTCTTTTGGGTTCTATTTTTGGTGCATATATTAATTATTATTTATCGCTTAAATTGGGACGACCAATATTATATAAATATGGAAAATATGTATTAATAAAACCTGAGACTATTGAAAATGCAGAAGAGATTTTTAAAGAATATGGAGATATTACCACCTTTGTTTGTCGCTTGTTGCCAGCAATAAGACAGTTGATTTCAATCCCAGCCGGACTTTCAAAAATGCCTTTAAGAAAATTTTTATTCTTTACTGCATTAGGAGCAGGTTTATGGTCTGCCATCCTCACAGGGATTGGTTGTTATTTTGCTAACTTGACAGGAGATATTACCTATCGAGAATTGGTATTTAAAGGCAAGGATTTTCTGTATTCGCATTTTTTATGGATTGTGTTGGCATTAATCATTATCACTGTTGGGTATGCAATAATTCATAAAAAAATAAGTTCATTTAAAAAAGAATAATTTTTTATTCTTCATCAACCATAGCCAAGTTTTGAATTGCCGGAGTTCGATTTAAGATTGTATTGACCGGTAATTTTTTAAAAAAGCCATCACTCGTAAATATCTTTATATCTTTTCCTTCGTTACTAAATCGGGCAGATCTAAAACTTTGACCAAAAACAACATCTACTCCTTGATTGTCTGTCTCATCTTTATTTATATCTACAAGTTGATATCCACCTTGCTCAGTAGTTTTTTTCACCAAAAGAACATCTTCATTTGGTGACCAAGCAACCGCCTCTCCATTTACGATATGAGTGATTGGATTGCCTTTATCATCTTTTATAAAAACGATATTTTTAAACTTATCTTTAAAGACAATGGTTTCAGCAACAATTCCGGATTTGCTAGTTTTTTTATAATCTGCATTGATACCTTTATGATACAGCGTACCAAGGCGAACAGGTGGTATTGTATTTACTCCTACCGGCAAGCAATTTAATAAAAGAACAATTGTAAGGACTGCAACAACCCCAAAGCAAAATCCTTCAGTCTTGGCACTTAGCATTTTTTTCTCCGTAAATAAAAATTTCTCATGTAGATAAATTATCGACTAAAGTTGATTCCCACTTTAGGAAATATATATAGTGGAGTATAGGTATAGGGACAGGCAATAAATATAGATAGTGGCAAAAAATACCCCAAAAAGATAATTCAAAAAATAAATTTTGTGGTTTTAGATTTTTTTGTATTGTGAATTATGATTTGTGCAAATGAGATGCGTTTGAATAGATATTAGCTAATAAATCTGTTTTTTTGACACAACATGATTACTTGATTTCTAGAAATTGATTTTAGATTTATTTGATGGTTTTGGCTTTATGGTGTTGTTAACATCGTGGAACTCTTAATACTCTTGTAGTGCAAAGACCGGTACGGTAATCTTTTAATTGCTTACCTTTTTCACTGTCCGGATATATGAATTTCCTTGGGACAATATGCTTTTTTTTCGTTTTCTTTTGAACGTGTTCGATAAAATCAGCATTTCCAATTGCAAGCCCCTCTGACAAATTCAGACACTTGTATCTTAATTTTCGAGTAATTCCTAAGTTTCCGCATCTTTTTCTAATATCTTCTACTGCTTCTATTGATATTACACCCTTCTTTTTATTAATAGTTGAATGATCAATACCACCACTTTCATAGACAAATTTTCGATACCACGCATATCCATATTTTACACAAGGTTCATAACTTAAAGGTGTAATCAAGGCGCTACCACGTTTTTTTGATCTAGCAAGCAACCCAATGCTTGACCACCGATAATCTTCAGGAACATTTATTCCTTTAATATTTGCACGAATAGGATTTAAGTCGATATAAGCACTCGCAACAATCTCAGCTTCTCCCTTTGACACTAACACGCCTTTAAATCTATCTCCCCACAGATATCCTCGTCGATTATGTCGTCTATTAAACCATCTTGTGAAGGTCTGCTTTAGCTCTTGAACAAATCTTGAAATAGAACCAAGTCGTTCCCGCAAACGCTCAATACCAAAATCTTCATCTGCCTCAAGTATTCCGTCAATCCAAGTACCTTGTGGAATCTGGGCAGTTTTTCCAAATCCCTGTCGATAGCGATCAAGCAATTCTTCTTTGCTTGCCAATAATGATTCTTCCTTTAATTCAGTAGCCAATAGATGAAAATGGTTACCCATGATGCAAAAAGAATGAATATCAATAAAAAAGCAGCGAGTAAATCGCTCTAAAAGATCAAGGAAATACTCCTTCTCCTTATCTGAAAACCACGTATTACCTCCCGCAACCCGAGATATAATGTGATAACAACCATATTTCTGATGTACCCTGTGTCGACTAACTCTTGGCATAACCATCCTCCAATTTAAACAAAACTCAAACTTATCAATATATTATTAATTTACAAACATATGTCCAGATTTCTTTTATATTTTTTGCCTGTCCCTGAATTAGAGGGAAAAAAATTAGTTAATCACGAGGTCGCGGATGGTTGTATTTGAAAAATATTGCTTTATGTCGTTATTTATTCTGGTTGTTAATCCTCCTAAGACACATAGCGAGCGGGTGCAGGTTCGCTTTTCAAACAGGCAATTATTCAATTCCAATGTGCCTTCGATTGCTTCGTAGATGTTTACAACCTTTATCTCTTCTGCTTTCTTTGCTAATCTAAACCCACCTCTTGGTCCTCTAACTGAATCTAAAATGTTAGATTTTGATAGTCTTTGCAATACTTTTTGCAGATGGTTTAGCGAACACTGTAATTCTTTGGCAATGGTAGCAACTGAGGTTTTTTCTTCACTCGCTGCAATGATAGCTGTTGCGTGGAGCCCAATTGCAAATGCATCTGAAAATTTAAGTGGAACCGACATTTCTTTCCTTTTTGTTAAATAAAAAAGTAGAGGCAGACAAATGCCTGCCTCTACAATGACTGGCTACGCCATAAACGCTTTAATATCGTCTTCGACCGTGCCAATTCCGGCAATACCAAAGGTATCGAGGAGAATCTTTGCTACATTCGGAGACAAGAATGCAGGGAGGGTTGGTCCGAGGTGAATGTTTTTTACCCCAAGGTAGAGAAGTGCAAGTAAGACGGTTACTGACTTTTGTTCATACCAACCGATATTAAATTCGATTGGAAGGTCGTTTATATCCTCTAACCCAAATGCCTCTTGAAGCTTCATTGCAATAACGGCAAGAGAATAGCTGTCATTACATTGTCCTGCATCAAGAACTCTTGGAATGCCACCGATATCACCGAGTTCTAATTTGTTGTAACGGTATTTTGCATAACCGGCGGTCAAGATGACGGTGTCTTGCGGTAAGGCTTTGGCAAATTCAGTAAAGTATTCACGACTCTTTTGTCTGCCGTCACAACCAGCCATCACGAAGAATTTTTTAATTGCGCCAATCTTAACCGCTTCGATAACCTTGTCGGCAAGGGCAAGAACTTGGCTGTGAGCAAAACCATTAGTTAACTCACCATTTTCTAATTCTGTTGGTGGTTCACAAGTCTTTGCAAGCTCAATGATTTCAGAAAAATCTTTTGCCTGACCGTCTTCAGCATCATTGATATGAGTTAATCCGTCAAAACCAACAACTCCGGTAGTAAAAATACGGTTCTTGTATGACTCTGCCGGTGGAACAATGCAGTTAGTTGTCATAAAAATTGGACCATTAAATGATTCAAATTCGGTTTTTTGTGCCCACCAAGCACCACCATAATTTGCAACTAAGTTATCGTATTTTTTGAATTCCGGATAAGCGTGAGCAGGTAGCATTTCACCGTGAGTGTAAACATCTATTCCGGTACCTTTGGTTTGTTCCAAAAGATCTTTGAGATCTTTGAGATCGTGACCGCTAATGAGAATTCCCGGATTATTTCTAACCCCAAGTTTTACCGTAGTAATTTCAGGTGTTCCATAGGTCTCAGTGTTTGCCCCATCAAGTAGTGCCATTACATCAACAGCGTTTTTTCCACATTCAAGAACAAGTGCAACCAAATCATCAGCGGTAAGCGAATCATCAAGGGTTGCGGCAAGTGCCTTTTGGTGAAATTTGTCAATACCACTATTGGTGTGATCTAAAACAAATGCATGTTCTTGATAGGCAGATGCACCCTTTAACCCGTAAACAAGAAGTTCTCGAAGTGAACGGACATCTTCATTTTCGGTAGAAAGAACGCCGACTTCGGCAGCCTTTTCATCAAACTTTGATTCATCAATCTTGAAGGTTGCAGCATCGTGCATTCCGGTTGTGTCAACCTTAGAAGCCAACTCATCTCTGATCGAGAATCCTAATTTAATGGCATCTCTAAAATCATCGTAGCTAAAATTTGCATTAGTTATAGTTGCAAACAAACTCTCCATGATAAATTTGTCAACGGCATCGGTTTTTTCGCCGGCATCTCTTGCCTTGATTGCGATTGCCGATAAACCTTTTAATTGATAAATCAATAAATCTTGTAAATTTGCAACTGGTTCTTTCTTTCCACAAACCCCTGCTTTTTCACATCCTTTATTTCCTGCGGTTTCCTGACATTGATAACAAAACATATTCAATCCTTTCAAAAAAATAAAAAAACTACTCTAAATTTATTCTTAAACAGTAATTGTGCAACAGCTACTGTTTTTTAAGTTAATAATCAATCCCTGCAGCCATTACATTACTTGGGTCAAACGCATGGCACGGCGTTACTCCAAAAACCATTGAACACTCAGGACATTTTCCCTCAAATTTATCCATTTCAAATTCTATATCACATCCTGTGCATTTGATTGATAATGGCATTGGCATCATCTGCTCACTAAACCCCATTGCCCTTACTTTATCAACAACTTGGGTCCCGGATTCAAAACTTCCGGAACAATCTCCATGATCCATTTCTTAGTCCTTTAAAAATTACCTACTTTGTGAAAACTTAAAATACTTCATATCTATCTGTAAAATATGTTCTTTTAACCAATTATATACAAACTCCTTAAAACCATTCATTTGCTCTTCATTTTCAAAACCATTCAAAGTTATTTCAATAAGTTGATTGCATAATTTGCTATGCTTTACTATGTGTTCTGCAAGGCTCGGATAACTAATCGAACGCATATGCTCCTCTTCATCAGAAAAATGAATTTTTATATAATCAAAAAGCTCCTCCACAGAATCATGAACATTTTCGGTAGTAATTGAATCTAATTTATCGACAAGTGAAAACAGATATTTATGCTGTTC
>CAMZKK010000009.1 GCA_947311175.1 uncultured Planctomycetota bacterium
GAACGTAATCCCAGATATGCTTAAATAGTTTACTCATATAAAATTTACGCATAAATTGATATTTTTTATCACCCACACAAAAAAAATCGCCATGTGTCAACAATATACGTTTGTCATTTACGGTAATTACAGAAGTTTCGCCCAAAACCTTAATTCCGGTTAGTTTTTCTAAAACATATCCAGCAGTAAAGTCACGATTACCGATCAACATATAAATATGCCTACCGGAATCGATTGCTGTTTTAAAGATATCAAGAACCTTCGAATAATCCCCAACATAGCGAATACCCCGTTGCTCAAACCAGCAATGAAATACATCGCCAAGCAAATAAATTTCATCACCTGCAGAACAATCATTACTTAAAAAAGATTCAAGATTTTCCTGCTGCTCTAAATCTGCATTTGGCATAAGATGCATATCGGCAATAAAAAAATAATTCATCGCTACTTACCTGTAATTTTTGCAAGAAGCTTTGCCCTATCCTTATTATTCATTGCAATGACCTTATCAATAAGTCGTCTAAGGATTTTCGCATCACAGTCTTTTTTTACAAGGGCTGCGGTTAATCGCTTTATTGTCTGCTTGTAGCCGGGAGTAACAATAATTTCTCCAAACTGAATAACCAAGTCATCAATAAAATCTTTTCCTAAATCCGAGCGTATTGATTTCATTTTTGCAATGTCTTTTGACGCATCCTGGCTATCAAAAAAATAAGCCGGAGTGACATCAAGGGCTTTGGCTAAGCGACTAAGGGTTGCACTTCTGAATCCTTGTTTGCCATTTTCCAACCGTGAAATCTGTGGTTGTGACAGACCTGCTTTTTTTGCAAGTTCAACCGTTGATAAAGCATGTTGCTTACGCAATCTTGACAATTTTCTTCCAAGTAATATATTATTCATTTTTTATTACTATCATTATTAGGGTTATTATTATTTTGCTTACGTCTTCGATTTCTTCTGTTCCTATTTTTATTGTTATTCTTTTTGTTGCGATTGAACTTAGAACCTTTACTCTTATTTTTATTTTCCTGTTTTTCTAAAAATGCAGGGTATAAGGTATCTCTACTCTTGTAATTTTTTGCAATGTAGGCGGCGTCAATATTGTGAATTTTATTTTCTTCATTAAATTCACAACCATAGGTATTGCCAACCTTTTTGTTTTCAAATAATCTTTCACACGAATAATCCCAAAGTGAATACTCATGACCAAGGGCATGAACAAGCAAAAGAGGGGCAATACTAGTTGCTGTCCAAAGCTTGCTCCATTCAACTCCTGCAATAATTTTTTCAATAAAACCCGCATACTCTTTGATTAAATCTTCATCACCGGAAAGCATAACACAGAGAGCAGAAGAAATAGCCGGGAAGACCATATCCATTTCTTCCTTGATCCTCGGCCATGCATCCTTGGTTCTATTTTTCAGTTCTCCCAGAGTTACATTTCCTTCAACCAAATCTTCTCTCCAGTCCAAAGTAGCTTCAGTTATATCTTCTGCCAAGGTCGGAGGTGTGAAATTTTTGATTGCATTCAAACAACGGAAAGATATTTTTTTGCGAAGAAGATTTATATTTGTTATTTCAGCACCTTCTTTTTTTAGTCTTGCCAAATCAGACAATGCAATTTGTAGAGACATCAACTTTGCACTATCCGTTAATGTTTCAGGAAGCACTGCTTTAACTTTAAAATCACCACCCTCATCAAATGCATATTCTTTATACATCTCATCCCAATTACCTTTTTTCATATGTTGCATAACTGCGATTAAATGAATAATCCTAATTCTATTTTCCCAACGTTTTTCCTCCGACATAGAGTCAAGCGGGATTAAGATATTTTTTTCATTAACAATTCCCGGCATCTCGAAGTTATTAGACTTAAATGCCAACATCCATTTGTTGCCAATATCCCGAAGCTTGATTTGACTTTCCGGAGAAACCGTCGGGGTTTCAAATGCCCGCAAAAGACCATGGGCATAGTAAGTGCAATTTATTGCCGAATAACTGTTATAGTAAAATCTACCGTCAGGAGTAAATCCTCTAACAATACGTTTTCTTTGGCTAACCGTGCCGAGACGAATCAGTCCGGCAATGAGCCGATCCATTATTCTTTCATCATTTCCCTGTGAAATCCCCAACTCAATCCTGGTCAAATAGCCATCAAGAAGCAAACAGGTATTATCAAGACACTCGCCAATTCCTGTGCCAATTCCCGCAACATTTGGTTTGCCACTCTCAATATCTTTTTTCTTTGGCAAGGCAGCTCTAGGAAAATCACCAGGACGGCTAGCATAATCAAAAACAATACCCATTTTTCTAAAGATAAAACTTTCTTCTAAATGCACAGTTGCCGAATTTACATTCTCGCTAAGGCAGGGCCTCCCATCATCAGAAATACTTTCCGCTGTTTCATCTTCAGTAACAGCCACACCCTCCTCTACCGGAAACGCCAACCCTTTTTCAGGTTTGTCAATTGCAATACCATCGGCAAAACTATCGTTATTCATAAAAAACTATCCTCTCTTTTAGCTAAACAAGATTAAAATCATATATCTTACAAAAAAACAATACAAACCTTTTTATTAAAAATTCCTAAAAGGTATAATATTATGGCAAATTACTCAGTATGAATTTAGGTTGAATCCTTCGTTGACACGGCAATAAAATTCTATTAAACTAAGATTTTAGTAGCTTTATCTCGTAAATCTAAATTCCGCAGGTGCTGCTAAATTTAGGATAAAAGATACATTCACAATCTAACAAGAAATACCGATTTAATCAAAAAACCTTACTTTGGAGTTTTAAATAATGACTGATGAATTGCGGAAAAATTTTATTGAACAAATTATTGATAAAGATTTAGAGACTGGAAAATGCACTCCTCCCATTCATACTAGGTTTCCTCCCGAACCAAATGGATATATCCATATCGGGCATGCCAAAAGCATCTGCCTAAATTATGGGTTGGCTGTTAAATACAATGGAAGATTCAATCTTAGATTCGATGATACAAACCCAACAAAAGAAGATCAGGAGTATGTCGATAGTATCAAAAATGATGTCGATTGGTTAGGAGCCAACTACAAAGAAAATTTATTTTTTGCCAGTGATTATTTTCAACAGATGTATGATTACGCAATTCAATTAATCAAAAAAGGATTGGCTTATGTTGACAGCCAAAGTGCAGAGCAGATTAGTGAGAATAGAGGCAAGGCAATAAAGGTCGATGGCAAGACAATAACTCCTGCCGGAACAGATAGTTCGTATCGCAATCGAAGTATTGATGAAAATATTGAATTATTTGAAAAAATGAAAAATGGAGAATTTAAAGATGGTGAACATGTTTTGCGAGCAAAGATTGATATGGCCCATCCTAATCTTAATCTTCGTGACCCGATAATGTATCGAATAAGTCACGAGAAGCATCACAACACCGGCAATGATTGGTGCATCTATCCAATGTATGACTGGGCACATGGGATTGAAGATTCTCTTGAAGGAATAACTCATTCAATTTGTACCTTGGAATTTGCCAATCATCGTCCACTTTACGACTGGTTTCTTGATGCATTAGAAATCAACCACCCACAACAAATTGAATTTGCTAAGCTGAATATAACATATACCGTTCTGAGCAAAAGAAATTTGCTAACAATGGTTGAAGAAGGAATTGTTAATGGCTGGGATGACCCACGTTTGCCAACCATTATGGGATTACGCAGACGTGGGTTTTCTGCAGAATCAATTCGTAACTTTTGTTCAAGAATAGGAGTGGCAAAAACTGAAAGCACTGTTGACATTCAACTTTTAGAACATTGCCTTCGTGAGGACTTAAACAAAACCAGCAACCGAATCCTTGGCGTCATTGAGCCATTGAAAGTAATTATTGAAAATTATCCGGAAGATATGGATGTTGATTGGCTTGATGGAATCAACAATCCTGAAGATGAGTCGGCAGGAAGTAGAAAAATCCCATTCACTCGGGAGCTTTATATTGAAAAATCCGATTTTATGGAAGAACCACCTAAAAAATTCTTCCGCCTTGCACCCGGTCGAGAAGTTAGGTTGCGATATGCATTCTTTATTACCTGTAACGAGGTAGTCAAGGATGGAAATGGTGAAATAGTAGAGCTTAGGTGCTCCTATGACCCGGCAAGCAGAGGTGGCAATTCCCCTGACGGCAGAAAAGTAAAGGGAACACTTCATTGGGTTAGTGCAACCCATTCAATAAAATCAGAGATAAGGATTTACAACCGACTATTTACCGCTAAAATTCCCGGCAAGGAAACCGGAAATTGGAAAGATGACCTAAATCCCGAATCTTTAAAAATACTCAAAAACTGTTACATCGAGCCATTTATTAAAAAAGCAAAACATAGCGAAAGGTATCAATTAGAAAGAATTGGATATTTTTGCGTTGACCCCGATTCTACTAATGAGTGCCCCATATTAAACCAAACAGTAACCCTTAAAGATTCTTGGAAAAAGAAAAATAGTTCACCATCGACAAATAAAGAGAAACAAAAAAAAAGAAATCGCGATAATGCAAAGTCATAAGTTATGAACGAACAGGTTTATCTAATAATTATGGCAATCCTCCAAATCTTTGGAGTTTTATTTATCGGTTGGTTAGCAAGATATAAAAATTATATCCACGAAAATGAAATCAACAGATGGAGCAGATTTGTCATTGACTTTCTTTTTCCACTATTCACCTTCAATTACATCGCTAATGAATTTGAAAGTAATCGTTTTGGAGAATTATGGCCACTACCATTTATTGGCTTCGGGCTAATGGCATTTGGGGCTATGGCTGGATATTTTCTAAAAAAGGGAGTAAGAAACAAAGATAGCTCATTTGTCAAAACATTCCATCACTTCTGTGCCGTAAACAACTACGGATTTTTACCAATTATCATTGTCGGCAGTATTTTAGGAGAAAAAGCGATTGCCAGATTGTTGTTCCTTAACCTCGGCTCAAGTATTGGCTATTGGACAATCGGGGTTGCACTACTTGGCGAACCGGATATCAAAAAAACAATCAAAAAGATACTTACCCCCAATTTAATAGCAATCTTCATTGCCTTATTCTTTGCCCTTAGCGGGCTAAATATCTATATCCCGACTCTCGTCTTTAAGATTAGCAAATTCACAGGAGCGGCAGCCATTCCCTGCATGTTGATTCTTGCTGGAGCAACAATTTATCCATTCCCTGCCCTTACGGACAAGATAGATGTTATGTATCTATGTTTGGTAAGATTAACACTCTTGCCAATAATCACAATTGCTTGCATTTATTTTTTACCCGTAAATAGCGATGTAAAAGTAATTGCATCCATTGTTGCTCTAATGCCAACCTCAGTTAGTAGCACCGTAATTACCAGACGCTATGGTGGATCTCCAATCTTTGCAGCTCAAGCAGCTGTTGCCACAACCATCGTCTCTATCATCACCGTTCCGTTTGGAATTTGGCTATTGAAAGGAATCATTTTTTAACCTAAATTTCGCAGTTAGTGAGGAAGTTAGATTATAAAGTAAGGGCAGGTAAATAACCTGCCCTTGCTTTATGTTTATTTTAACTTAATTAATTTTTTGATTATCTTCTTCTAAGTGAAAATACAGTTTTGCCATTTTTAGTAATGGCATAAATACTTTTTTCGACTGCGTTTTCCGCAGTAATACCGACCACCCCTGATTTTGTTTTCCAGATAGTTTTACCAGTTGCAAACTGAATTCCCTCAAGACTACCATCATCATAAGCAATAACTATATTGCTTTTTTCTTTATCAATCTATCGTCTTCAACATCAATCGCAACTACCTTGCCACTCTTTTCTCTTTGCCATAAGATCTTACCACTTTGGGCAGCCAAACAGAATATTGTGCCATTCTTAGCAAAAGCAATGACTGAAACCTCTTTGCGGTATTTGCATGCAGCAAAAACAACTGGACGAACAAAGGTAAGCCCAGACTCAAACTTCCATGCAAGACTTCCGGTTCTTCTCAAATAGCAATAAACATTTTGGTCTCTACTTGCAACAATGGCATAAGCTCCGGCAACCACAATTCCACTAGAATTAGGCCCTTGTGAAATTGCCTTCCAGATAAGTTCAGGGCGATAACCCTTAACTTTCAAACAATCTAAGGCACAAGTTTTGCGATTACTGTCAGCAATATATGCCATAGAGTCTTTATAATCAACTCTTCCTTCAATAAGACCTTCTGTTGAATACTTCCACATCAACTGAAGATTTGAGCGTCTAATGCTCAAATCTTTACGAGTAATCGAGCCAACTCCTCTCTCTGGAGGCCAAACAGAGTTGGTGATAGTATAGCCGTAAACTATCTTGTTCATTGCAGGTATGACAAAAAATGGAAAATCACGTTTTCCTTCTTCAGCTGTAAAATATGAGGTGGATGGAAAATCTAATTTCAATTTCCATAAAATTTCACCTTTGTCTTTTGCAATTCCAATCAAATAGTTGTTCACAATAGTATAGACAGAATACTTTGTAAATACTGGTGCGGTTGATGGCTTCATCCCTAAATCGACCATCCACTTAGCTCTACCATTTTTACGATCAATGGCAATGTAGTTATTTTTATCTGTTTCTATAATCAAAAATGACAATTTCTTTTTAGCTGCAGGGATATGAAGCTTAACGCCATGTCCTTCAACAACCGGCACTGTCCATTGCAATTCCAAAGGAAGATCTTTTGGCAATCTATCTTTAAGGGCAATTTCGTCAGTTGCAGCCTTCCCAATAAAATCAGTAATCTTTTGAGGTGCTTTTCCTATTTGTTCAACAACATTTTTTATAGTCTTTTTGACCGCATTATCTTTTGAGCCTTCACTTGTCTTGACATCTGCAACTTCTTTTGTCTTAATCTTTGCCGTATCATCCTTAGCACTATTATCATAACTTCCACAACCAGAAACCACTAAACAACAACAAACCACTAATAAAAATCCCTTAAATTTTTTCATATTTATCTCCATTACATTCGGTTTTAAATGACCCTAAATTGACATTGTTTTTATTTTCATATTTTTCTAATATTTCTATCGTTTGAATATCATGCTCCGTTCTACTAACCAACTTAAAGATATAAGGACGACCCTGTATCCTGTTTTCTAAGTCTCGTCTCATTTTATCCCACGATGATTCATACAGCTCATCTCTGATTCTAATAAGCATGTTCTCTTCAACGCTAAGATTATTTAAAAAATTATCGACAGGTAATTCTAACCTTTCATTGTCGGATAATTTAACATTATCAGCCATAAAAACTCCTAATCCTTTACTTTGATTATTCTTAAATGCACCCCCTATGTCAAGTTATGTTCAAGAAGGTTAATCATGAAAATCTTTCCGCGATAAAAGGATATGAGTCTTCCATTTTTTGTCATCTGTATCAGGATAATCAATCCGCTGATGCGCGCCTCTGCTCTCTTTTCTAATTAATGCCGACCTGGCAATTATCTTCGCTACTGTTAATTGATTTTGTAGCTCAAAGCCTTCACGTGATGAAAATTCTTCTCGCAGTACATACTGCTCCCAAAATGTTATATTTTTCTCTGCATCATTAAGCTGACATTCATCTCGGTAAATCCCTATATCTCGCCAGCAGAGAGCTCTTAACGACAGCAAGATGTCGGTAATATCCAATGGGGTTGCACGGCTAAATTCTTTTCTTTTGATTTCATTTAAAGGAAAATACCCAACATCGG
Source organism: uncultured Planctomycetota bacterium (assembly GCA_947311175.1). GTDB lineage: Bacteria > Planctomycetota > SZUA-567 > SZUA-567 > JAFGNG01 > CAMZKK01. Next base: position 7,729 of record CAMZKK010000009.1, read on the forward strand.
AAGATAAATTTTCAAGGATATGCTTGGCAGCTCGCTTGCCAAAGACCAAACCTTCAAGCAGGCTATTGCTTGCCAATCTATTTGCACCATGAACTCCGGTGCAAGCTACCTCCCCGCAAGCATACAATCTTTTTATATTAGTTTCGCCATATTCTCCTGTTTTTACACCACCCATCATATAATGGGCTGCCGGCCTAACCGGAATTGGATTTTTAGTTATATCAACTCCATATTCAAGACAAAGTGCAGAAATAGTTGGGAACCGCTTCTGAATCAAAGCCTTGTCCATATGACGAAGATCTAATAACACGTGACTGGTATTAGTCTCGTGCATTATGTTAATTATTGACTTACTTACAATATCTCGGGGCGCAAGCTCTGCTAAAGGGTGTTGCTCAACCATAAATCTTTTATTATCAAGACTCAAGAGATGCGCACCCTCCCCTCTAACTGCCTCACTAATAAGAAAACGTGGAGCACCAGCAAGATAAAGGGTTGTTGGATGAAACTGAACAAATTCCATATCACTTAACATAGCACCAGCCCTAAAGCACATTGCTACCCCGTCACCTGTTGCTATTTCAGGATTAGTTGTTTCTCGATAGATTTGCCCAATTCCTCCGGTTGCCACGACTACTGCCTGCGAATCAATCCGCAAGAGTCTGCCATATTTACAATCAAGACAAAGCACTCCATAGCATACATCTTCATGGTAAAGCAAATCTATCTCGAAGTGCTCTTCTAATAATTGAATTTTTGGATTCTTATATATTTCTTCAATTAATGATTTATGAATAACCTTGCCAGTCGCATCTCCTTCTGCATGAAGCACTCTACGCTCACTATGTCCACCCTCAAGTGTAAATGCAATTTTTTTGTCATTCTTATCAAAAGCAACGCCATTTTCAATCAGTTTATTTACAAATTCAATCCCTTCATCAACCATAATCCTTACCATCTTAGAATCGCACAATCCCCCACCGGCAAGCAAAGTATCATCAAGGTGAGAAGTGGCATTTACCTCATCAATGGCTGCCGCAATTCCTCCCTGTGCCTTAGCGGTTGCAGTATTTACAGCGGAAGACTTTGTTATAATCAAGACGTTTTTTTTCTGAGCCAACTCGATTGCGGTAGAAAGTGCGGCAATCCCACTACCGACAACAACAACATCCGGCTGTAGCGATGGGATTTTTTTTAAATCTGCAGAGGTAAGAAAATTATCCATTATTAACCTGCTAATAAATTTGCTATTCAATACTTATTGACTCAAGCTCTCTTGTGCCATATATCTTACTATCGGAGACACGAACGTTTCTTTTTATATTATTATTTTGAATATTATCAATATCACCAACATCAGAAAATAGCTGTTCATTACCATTCGGCACCAATTTAGTCTTATGTGAAGGCACTTCATCTGCCAAATCATCAGCCATTGTCATTGAATTATCTGGATATGTGCTTTTTCGATTACCTTCAAACTTACCTCTATTAGCAGCGAGTTGCCCCTTAGAAAGGTTTACCTTAGCTGATGAATATATATCTCTTTGATTATCCTGAACACCGTCATTTTCATTTTCTGCAATCAAACCAAAAATAATTGACAAAATTACCACATAGACAACGATAGCTATAAATCGCCCCAAAAACTGATAAAATGCGACACATTGCAAATGATGTTTAATACCCATAATAAAACTCATATTTCTTCCAAATAAATTATTTTAAAACCAAAGAATAATTTATATATTTATGCACACCCTAAGTCTACAAGATAATCAACAATTGTCTTTTGAAGTTTATTCATCATCCTTATCGAATAAAAATTATGGTCGGCATCGGCAATAATAACTGTTATTATTTTTCCTAAGGATTTGCAAAAATAGCTGTAAGCAATCTCCGATTGCGAATCTTTGCCACCATAAATAAACATAATCTTATGCGCATCACCCTGCAATTCTTTTATTATATCACGAGCTGAAGTCTTCAATAAAATTTCTTCTTTACTACCGGTTGTCATCGCAGAGGTAAAGGTTTTATTTATGCCCGAATAATCAATATCACGAGCAATCACCCTCTTCCACGCATTTAAAGATAATGCTTTTTTTAAATAAGTTTTAGCGACTTCTGTGGTTTTTCTTAATTTCATTTCAGTAGATGGCGTTTGAAACGGAAGGGTTGAGATGCAAACAGCATTTACCTTAATGGTTTTGAGCAAAGGTAAGGCGCCAAGTGCAACATTGCCTCCCGAGCAAATACCCACAATATTAATTTTCTCAATGCAGTATTCCGATTTTAAATATTCAGCAACAGCCACCACACTATCAATCATTTGATCTAAAGACGTCTTCTGGCTCAACGGGTCACTAAAACCACGCCCCGGCAAGTCAAAACGAAGGGTTGCAATGTTTTTTTGATATAGCTTACGGGCAAGGTGCACAAACATTCTTTGCGGACCAATTCTGTTTCCAGCCCAACCATGAACTGTAATTGTCGCTTCTGAAAAAGATTTGGGCAAGGTGAAAACACCTCTTATAATATTACCGTTTAGATTTAACTCTATATCCTTTTCAACCAAATCACTATTCACTATTTTCGATATCCTTCTTCTTTTCCTCTTTATCTGAAGTCTGTTTTTTTTCTATTTTTTCTTTAACCTTTGTAATTATTTTTTTTGATTTTTGATATATTTCATTGCCAACCTTTTTGGATTTATCAACCAATTTCTCATCCTTTGCCCAAGCAACAATGTTATCTGCCATTGCTACAATTTTCCCACCAAAAAATGAATCCCTCGCTGGTGCCTCTAAATTATCAATTCCTGAACGCCCACTAATAATCAAAATTATGGTACAGAAGAAAACACCCTTTAACGCTCCAACACTCATTCCAAAAAAATGATCTAACTTTGTCAAACTTAATCTTTTTATTACCCCTCGCAACAAATGAGCAATAAATCTAACCAAGGTCGAACCTATAAAAAAACAAAGAATGTTTGCAACAAACTTAGCTGTCAGTTCACTGCCTATCCATCTGCTATGCAAGGCATCTGCGACAATTGGAGAGGCAAACCAATAAAGGAGTAACCCTCCAACAATACTAAAAATTCCTGCCAACTGCATAACCAAACCGGTAAAAAAACCCAATGTCATACTAACAAAAACAACTATGACAATAACGTAATCAACCCAGTTTAAAATAAATCCAGAGTGTTCCATACAATCAAATCCTCGGTATAATTAGTTCACAATCAAGCTTACAAAGAAAACATCAAATTAGCAATGACATCATCTAATTTTCTCTACTGATGAGTAATTTAGCTCAAAGCTGGCACTTCTCACAAAAAAAAGTTGCTCTTCCACCGATAATAGAACGGATAATTTTTTGCTTACAGACAGGACAAGGCTCACCGTCTTTTCCGTAAACACGAAGTGATTGGACAAATTTACCCTCACTGCCGTCAACATCTCGATAGTCGCTAATTGTCGTCCCACCTGCCTCAATAGCCTCTTTAAGGACATTCTTGGTATATCTTACAATCTTTCTTATATCTGATTTAGCAATCTTCTCAGCCTTTTTTACCGGTGCTATCTTTGCTCTAAACAAAATTTCTGATGCGTAAATATTGCCAATGCCAACAACAACCTTTTGATTCAATATCAATTCTTTGATGCTGCATCTTCTTTTCTTGCTAATTGAAAACAAATAATCAGGAGTAAATTCTTCACCAAATGGCTCTGCTCCCAAATTTTGCAAAAAAAGTGGAATTTTATTAACAGGCAAATGGCTGAATGGCTCAACCATTCCAAATCGTCTTGGGTCTTCATATCGTAAAGTTTTGCCAGATGCAAGATAAAAGATGACATGGTCGTGCTTGCGAAACGCTTCCGACTCATCTACCACTCGACAAGAACCGGTCATGCCAAGTTGAATCAGAATCGCAGTATCGCCTGAAAGTTCTATAATAATCCCCTTGCCTCGACGAACAACATCAACAATATCGCGTCCAACACAATATTTTTTAAAACTAATCGGTGAAAGTTTTCGCCTTAGATTTGGTCGGCGACATTTAACCTTAAGTATATTTTCACCTATCAAACACTTTGCAAGCCCACGAGCAATGGTTTCGGCTTCCGGCAATTCAGGCATTATTCTTTTCTTTTTCCAAAAAACGATACAGGGTTGCCCTTCCTATCCCCAAAAGCTTGGCAGCCTTCACCTTGTTTCCACTGCTTTTCTCAATAGCGTCATCTACCATTTCACCGGTTAATATCCCCTTACCTACCTTACCACCTAAGTCATTAGCAATGAACTTACATGTCTCTTCAGTCACCGCAATCTCTTTTATTATATGGGGTGGCAAATGATTTGTTTCTATTATATCCTCTCGACATTTTACCAAGGAAAACTGTAAGGCATTTTGTAACTCTCTAATATTTCCCGGCCAACTATAACTAAGAAGGGCATCTATTGCATTTGGCGAAATGGTTTTGGCTGAAAATGTATTTTCCTCCAACAAGCGATTAAAAATAAAATCAACCAACATTGGAATATCTCCACATCTCTCTTTGAGTGGTGGTAACTCAATAGGAACGACACATAGGCGATAATACAAATCTTCTCTAAATCTACCGGCAGCAATTTCCTCTTTTAAATCTTTATTTGTTGCACTAATTATTCTAACATCACTTTTTATGGTTCTGGTATCTCCAACCCTTTCAAAGGTTCCTTCTTGCAAAACTCGTAAAAGTTTTACCTGCATTGCCATTGATATATCCCCAATTTCATCAAGAAAAATAGTTCCTCCGTTAGCAATCTCAAACCTCCCTTTTTTGTCTCTAATCGCACCTGTAAAGGCACCCCTAACATGACCAAAAAGTTCACTTTCAAGAAGCCCTTCAGGAAGAGCTCCACAATTTACCGGCACAAATAATTTTTTGGAACGATTCCCTTCATTATGAACCGCGGCAGCAACCAATTCCTTACCGGTCCCACTTTGCCCGGTAATCATAACCGGCATATTGACATTAGCGACGCTGTGAATCAAATCAAATATCTCTAACATCTTCTTGTCTCGTCCAATAATACCTGAAAAACTATTTATTTTTCCAAGAAGCCGTTCGAGAGTAAGTTCATGCGTAAGGTCTCGAAATGAACCGATGATACCGTGAACCCTTTGCGCTGTATCAGTAATTGTGTGTACCGACATTTCAAGCTTTTTCTCTTCGCCTGCTTTGTTTACAATATCAATCAAATATGAAAATGATGAATTGGCAAGTTGCAAATTGTCTTCACAAAAAGAACACTTTTGCCCGCAGAAATTTCCGGCAAACATATCATGACAATCATTGCCAACAACTTCTTTTCTTGAAAATCCGGTAATGGTCTCTGCAGCACTATTGAAGAACAACACCTTTCTATCCATATCGTGAACGATAATCCCCTCTGAAAGATTATTTAAAATAAGTGTGGTGCGATTTCTTGCCGAGATTAATGAATCGTAATATCCATTAACAAAAAAATCTTTAACCAAAGAAGATATGCGTTCTTCGGCAAATCCCAAACATCTGTTGCCGTCCTCATCATCAAGAGGATGCCAATCAATCTGAGTGGGCTGTCCGGGAAGGACCAACGAACATTGTTTTGCTGCCTCATTAGAAAGGGTAATAACAATATCTATTTCGTGGAGGTTAAAATTAGAAAAAGCATTAACCTTAGTATCGTCAACTGCTGAAGAAAAAACTTTTACTCCCTTCGGAGCGTATTTTTCAGCAGCCTTCTTTGCTAAGGGACTAAGGGTTTTTCCGTCAGGACATAAAAATAGAATTATATTCATAATGACTAATTCCTCAAATCAATCATCCGACCAACTCTAAGCACGAGGTTCACCCCTTAAAGCAATTGGAGGCATAATTATTTCTGACAATATCAAAGCCTCTCGCATAGCGGAGGGATTACTACGCAATCGATAGTGAATATTTTTTATTTCATCAAATTGATTTGGTATAGAACTTTGCTTGTTTGGTCTAGCGTTTTGTTTGTTTGGTTGTGAATTATTTCTGCTTAACGAACGGACGCTCTTGTTTATTTTTTCTTGCTCTTTTTGTCGACGCAATTTCTTTTCAACATTTCTTTTGCGGGCAATTGCTTCCCTTCTCCTCTCAAGCTTGGCTTCTTGCTCTTGATTGCGTATTCGCTCAAGGGCAATGTCGGTTGCTGATTTCTCCATGGTGTTATTCCTTGAAGTATCAACAAGTTCAGGCTCAAATCTATGAACACTTCTCTTTTTTGTCGGACGAGATTGATTGTGTTGTGTCACTTTTTGGGACGAAGTGTTTGTTTTATTATCTGCTGGAGTACTTGCTCCAGAGCGTTTTTTTAGCTGACTGAGCCAATCTTGCAAATCACCTTGCTGTTGCATATTTCACCTCACTATAATATTAAATCTATTCCATAGTTATACCCGAAAAGGTTACATACTGTGAAATTTAATTAAAAGTTAACAATGAAGATGCTATAACTCTCGCTAAAGGTGATTTTAATAATTTGCATCGCCTATATTTTTATTTCATTAAATATCGATAGTAGAGTTTTCTTCATTGTTCCTTGTTCATTGTTCATTATTAATTCTAAACTCCCTACCGAACTTTTCGGCAGGGATAATTTTGTTATTCAGAATCTACATCATTTCCGCTAATGGTTTCACGCATATCGGTATCGGCTTGTATATTATTCAGTTTATAATAATCCATAATACCAAGGTTACCCTGTCTAAAAGCTTCAGCCATTGCCTTCGGTAGTTCTGCTTCTGCTCTGACAACTTCTGCCCGCATTTCTCGGATTTTGGCTTCTTGCTCTGCTTGTGCCGCTCTTGCCTCTGCCGCTCTTTTTTCTGCATTTGCCTGAGCTACCTGTTTTTGTGCATCAGCACGATCAATATCAAGTTTTGCCCCAATGTTTTCGCCAACATCAACATCAGCGATATCAATGGATAGAATCTCAAAAGCGGTTCCGCTATCAAGTCCTTTAGATAAAACTGCATTTGAAATTCTGTCTGGATTTTCAAGAACGGAAGTATAACTTTCAGAAGAGCCAATCGCTGACACAATTCCTTCACCAACCCGAGCAATAATAGTATCATCAGTTGCCCCACCAACCAATCTTTCAATACAAGTTCGAACCGTTACTCTCGCTTTTGCCTTTACTTGAATACCATCTTTGGCAACAGCGTCAAGGGTTGGCTTTCCTGTTCCAGCTTTTGGACAATCAATCACCCTAGGGTCAACTGAAGTATTTACCGCATCAACAATATCACGACCGGCGAGGTCAATAGCACAAGCCTTTTGAAAAGAAAGTTCTATCTCAGCCTTGCTTGCAGCAATCAATGCCCGTGCTACTGCGTTGGCATCCCCGCCAGCCAAAATATGAGCACCAAGTGCTTGCGGAGTCAATTTCAAACCAGACTGGTGAGACATAATTATTGCTTGTGTGAGGGCAGGAACATTACCTCTTGCAAGATAATGCTGATCCAAAAAGTTCAAAGTTACATTAACCCCTGCCTTGTGTGTCATTATCAAAGAATTGATAATGAGCTTGGTGTTTACCTTTCTAAATGTCATCCCAACAAGTGAAAAGAATGAAACCTTTACTCCACTCGATGCCGCTTGTAGCCATATCCCCCAATAGTTAATAACAACAATAAAAAAAACAATCCCTACTATTATTCCAAAACCACCGAAAACAACTCCCATCACTCATCTCCTTTCAATATTCACAAATAAATTTAAATATCACTAAATTCAACAACTTCAATCCTTGGTCCATTTATATCAACTATTTTCACCTTTTTACCTTCTTCAATAATAATGCCGTCAGAAACCACGTCTAATACTTTTTCATTTTTTATTTTAATCTTTCCAGACGGTCTAAGCATTGTAATGGTTAAACCTATTTCTCCGATAAGACTATTTTTCATATTATCTTCATCTTCGTGGGGAAATTTACCTTTTTCACTCTCCTCAACTTCCGCAAGAATCTCCTCGCCACTTTTTGATTTAGCGGTAAGAACCAATCCCTTAAAGAATGAAATCTTTGGCAAATATTTAATCACCACCGCACCAAGCACTATCGCACCAAGCATCGAAACCCCAATAATACTAACCACATTTCCCATCTCAACCTGCCAATTTTGCACAGAGTCAAGAGGTGGAATTATACTAAAAACAATGGCAGCAATAACACACCCAATCCCCAGTATTCCGGCAATGCCAAACCCTGGAATTATAAAGAGTTCAATCAATAGGAAAACAATCCCGATGACAAAAAGTGCAATCTCCCACTCTTCTGCCTTTCCATTGAAAAGCAACACCGAGAAAAAACCTGCAAAACCAATAAGCCCTATTATTCCCGGAACTCCAAATCCCGGAACTTGACTTTCAACAATAATTCCCGCAATACCAATAATCAAGAATGCAACAAGAATCATCTCTAACTGTATATTCATTTCAAGTTTGAATGGTTTAACCTTAACCCTGATTATTTCAGTATTTTTTATTTTATTTGCCAAATAGAACCCTGCGGAATTATCAACAACGGAGTTCGCAAGTTTAAGCTTTAACGCCTCATCAGCTGTAAGGGTGAGAAGGCTACCCTCCTTAACAATTAATTTTCTTTCCGTGATTTTTCGTTTAAGCTCTTTATTCTTAATTTGAGATTCAATAAGTTTAATTTCATTTTTGTAAAGAAGCTCACTTTTGCCATCAGCAAATTTTATTTCATAAAGCTCAAATGCCTTTGTAACCATTGCCTCAAGCAATTTATCCGGATAGCCATTGGCTTGGGCATTTGCTCGCATATCAGCCCTGATTTTGGTTTCAATCTTTTCTCGCATATTTTCTGGAAGAGAACCAATCATTGAATGAGGCTCACAATCACCAATCGTTGAGCCTTTGAGCATCACAATTTTGTCGCAGGCTGTAGCAATCATACTGCCACCACTTATTGCTTGTGTGGTAACAAGGGCAACGGTGGGGATTTTGGTTTGCAAAAGTTTTCCACAAATTTCCTCAACGACATCAACCATTCCCCCTGGGGTATCAATCTCAAGCACAATCATTTTTGCACCATCTTTATTTGCACGGTCAATTTCTCGCTCAAACATTTTTCCCATGTCACCGGCAATCATTCCCTTGACCGGAATAACGACAACCTTGCCATTCCTAGACCTTTCAGCACTCGTGCCTCCTACATTTTCAGCAGCAAAGCATGAACCCACCAACAAAAACGCAGAGACTACTAAAAAATGATTAAATTTCCCCATATTCACCCCTTACTAAATGAAAAATCGACAAAACACAGCAAGTAAGAATAAACAAATTCGATGTTTTGTAAATGTTTTTTTGAAGTGATTTATTTATGGTTGACATTATTTTACAATATATTACGATTTCAATATACTTTTTATTAAAAAACAAAAAAAAATTGAACAATTTTCAAAAACTTTCGTTTTAGCAGTAGAAGTTTATCAAAACAACACACAATACGATATGGAGGTTATCTAAAATGGCAAGAGATATAGACACATTTGAAGACGATGAAGAGATTATCGTTGAAAGCTCGGGGCTTGCTGAAGAGCTAAAAATTCAGCTTAAATCTGCACCATGGTATATCCTTAGTGCCTTTGCTCATATGATAGTTTTGATTCTCCTTATGTTGCTTCCTACGCAACCCAAGGAAAAAATAAGAAAACAGATTGTTATTAACACAGATATAGTTGAGCCTGAAGAGCCGGAAGAAGAGGAAGAAGTCAAAGATGAAATTGACCCAATTGATGAAATAAAAACCGAAGATACTGACCCTACAGAAGTAACCGAAAGCACTGTCGAAACCGATGTTGAGGTTGTAACCGACATTGAAGTAGATGAAGTTTCTGCAGAAGTTGGCGATATGACAGAAGAAGATTCAGGGGAAGCGATTGAAAATCCAAATGCATGCACACTCGGTGTTGGTGGTGGAGCAGTCCGCGGTGGCGGTGGCGTTGGTAGTGGAAATCGTGGAGGTATTGGCGGTATCGGACAAGGACTCCACGGTATGCTTAAAAAAGGTGGTGGTGGTGGTAGAGGGCTTATCCTCGTTTGGCTACTTGACCAATCCGCAAGTATGAAGGATGACCAAGAGGCAATTGCTTCTCAGGCAGAAGACATTCAAGCCCTTCTTACTAATGGTGGCAGAAAAAAAATGCTTAGTGCAGTGGTAACTTTTGGTGAAGGATGGCAGATTACGCAAAAGCCAATAACAAATGCAGACAAAATAACAGAAAAAATTCGCTCAGTCGAAATTGATAAATCAGGGATAGAAAATACCGATCAAGCCATTATATATACATGTCAAAATGTTATGAGTAAATACCGAGGATACACAAAGGTAATTGTCCTCCTGAGTGATGAAAGTGCTGGTGATAATCACAAGCGTTATCGTGGAATAATCCCGACAAAAGGGGCAAAAATCAATATTAGTGACAAGAATAAACCACTTATTGAGGTTGCCCTTAAAACCCTTTTAAAAAGTAAAACCAGACTATTCGTAATCAGTAAGGAATCTCCATTTCAATCAAACTTCGTTGTAGAGCCATTTACTGACGAGAATGGCAATTTCTTCCCTGAAGTGCGTGCAGATCTCGGGCCGGAAAGTGCTAGAATTGAAGTCCCAATAAATGATACGGTAGGGATAAATGACCCATCTATCAGAGGTGGACTAAAGGCTGGATACGGCATGTATGACCTTGCATACCTTGCGAAAGGCTCTAGGGGAGCTTACTTTATTCTTGAAGACGGTGGAGCCAAGAAAAAGGCAATGACATATTCAGAGAGAATGAAAGATCCATTTGCAATTGATTGGAAAGTAATGGAATCATATGCACCGGCAATTGTTTCTAGAGCAGTTTATGATGGCTATATGAAAAAGAAATATGGCAAGCAAGCAAGTGTAATTGTTAGAACAAACGGCATTTATTCTTCAAATAAGGCATCCATTACCAGATGGAAAGAATGTGCTTCACCACAAACATTTTCGACAAAACGTCTCGCACTCCGCAAACGCTCCGGATTACTCAAAAAGATTGTGGCTGGTCTCAAAAGTGCCGTAGCAACAGATAGTGAGTTGGTAGCTGCAAAAAACAAGCGTCAAATAGCCAATGTTGATCTTTACTATGCAGCAGCACTTACCGACCAAATGTTGACAGATGTGCTCACCAATGCATGGAATGAATATAAGGGAGAAATGGCTGAGCCGGCAGACCCTGATTATTTTGCAACAATCAGCTCGCAAACAAAACCTAAAGAAGAATGGACAGAAGAGGAAGCAGCTACGTATGAAGAAAGATTAGCCGCCATCAATGCAGCTTGTAATGAAGTAATACGAAGACATGCCAATACCCCTTATGCATCAATTGCACAATGGATTCCAGGTGTAGCACAATCAGAAGGATTGCCACGCAAAATGATATATAGAAAAATTAAAATTGTTAAAGATCAAAAACAAGGACCTAGTGGTCCAAGCCAATAATGAAACACTGAATTGCTAACAACAAAGGGCAGGCCTGTGGTCTGCCCTTTGTTATGTGACACCATTATCTGCATCCTAAATTCCGCAGCAACTACGGGATTTACGATTAGGTCATTTGTCAATTTAGCAAAAAAAGCTAAAAAAAAACATATTTCTCCTGTATATTA
>CAMZKK010000010.1 GCA_947311175.1 uncultured Planctomycetota bacterium
ACTATGCGGAGGACTAGGAGATGCTTAAGATGGAAGATTTTGAAAAGATACGCAAGTCAGTATTGCGAGATGGTATGAGCTAGCGAGAGGTTGCTCGCAAGTTTGGTCATGGTGGAGTTTATCAAGGGATTGTCCCTTGTGATTCCTCTTTTTACGATGTAAAATTTAGCCGCGAATGACGCTAATTTACGGCAATGGAGGAGGGTGATAGATGGGGCGTAGAGACGCAATGCATTGCGTCTCTTTTTTTGTTTCAAAAGCTGGAAGCTTTTGTTACTTTATGTCGAAAGGTTATATGGAGAATTTTAATTAAATGCAATCAATGTTGCTGCCATTGCGACATTTAATGATTCTACTCCTGATGACATTGGGATATAGATCCCCTGCGTTGCCATTTGCTTCACTTCTTCTGACACCCCAACCGACTCTGCACCAAGGACAAACACCTCTTTTTGCGTTTTTTGATAGTCAAATAAGGAAGTTTTTGCCTTTAAATCCATTGCCACAATATTTGCTCCGTCTTCTAATGCAACTCTCATAAAATCAGACAATTTATTACTCCTGATAATTGTGGTCTTGAAGATTGTTCCGACCGATGATTTTATCACCATTGGGTTTATTTTGCAGCACCCCTGCTCTGGAATAACTACTCCGTCAATTCCTCCGGCAGCGGCAGAGCGAATTATCATTCCTACATTTGCCGGAGTTGTAATGCCATCTAATGCCAATAGTTTATAACACTTTGGTCGAGTTGAAAAAAAATCTTCCGTTTGCAAATATTTATTCATCTTAATATCAGCGACCAAGCCTTGATCCTGCTTACTGTTTTTACTTATTCTCGATACTTGTTCTTTTGTGGTGATGTTTAACTCAATAGACCTTTTATCTGTCAATCTCATTATTTTTTGCAAAAGTTTTTTATTTCTGCTCTCTGCAATATGCACCTTTGCGATTTCAATTGTTTTATCTTCAAGTGCATCTAAAACCGCATTTTTACCATAAATTGTCAGAAATTGCTTATAATAATTCTTTTTCTGTAGATATGCGTCTGAATCTTTTTTAATATTATGATTGGTCATAATAAAATCCTTTGAAATTTATTCACAATTTTTGGTAAGTATATAATATAGATTAACTTGTAGCAACATTCTTTTCCCAAACGAAATTTAAAATGAATAAAAAACAATCGGAAATGCCATTAATAATTACTGCTAACGAATGTAATAACTGTCCGGCATTTGAACAAGGACAAAAAGTTACTCTTATGGGAAGATGTATCCTCAGATCAGGCACAACCGCAAACTGTGCACTATTAATGAAACATATTTCACCACTCGTAATTGCTCTTGAAAGCAACATTAATCCTATTCAATTTGGCATTGATATAAAACGAGGGGTATTTCGTTGTCGAGACAGTGGATGCCATGCCAGTTTTAGGATGAGGCAGATGAAGATGTCGGAGATAAATGAAATTTATAATCAACAATCAAAAAATGTATTGTCCTTCGATAAAGAAAAAAAGTGGTTATGGAATCTTGAGAATATCCCATTTATAAAAAAATTAGATATTGAATTTTCCACAAAAATAATAAGAAATGCCACAACCATAAAATACTGTGCAGGAAGCATCATCCTAAAAAAGGGATTGCGATACAAATCACTATATATCATCAACAAAGGTAGTGCGAGAGTGCTTATCAATAAATCTTTCAAAAAGGGTGACACGTCAGTAGCAGCCACCCTTGGCATTGGCGAAATATTTGGAGAGTTTTCTCTCGCATTCAACCGAACATCCCCTTATTCGGTAATTGCAAATTCAGATATCTCTCTCTGGGAGATACCGCTTGCTCATCTTGAAAAATGCCTCAGTGCCAATGGCGATAACAGAAGACAATTCTCCGAAGTATTGCTTGATAGACTGACACGAGAAAACTTTAATTTGCCAACAATCCTAAAAAGTGGCGCAAGAGCGAGTTTTAACTTTTTCTCAATAATTGACATTATTCAAAAATTTAAATTAGCAAAGATTGATGGTTGTATTATCATCAACATCAACAATATCCAACAAGGTTTTGTGAATTTTGAACATGGAGATTGCGTCCACGCAGAATACAATAAAAAGATTGGACTTGAAGCCATAGTAAAAATTGTTAATATTAAAGAAGGTTATTTTTACTATGATAAGCAGATTAAAAATAGTAGTAGAACACTTGATAACGATATAATTCCGTTATTACAAACTTTAGCAATGGATAATGACGACGAAAATATTGAAGATACCGGATGATGCATGGATTCAAGACATCCGACATCAAAAAAAGATGCTGACAAGCAGCACAATCAAACGCAAATTAAGGAGTAAAACATAATGTATAGCATCTTTGGACTTGCCAAATATGGAACAAAAGAAATAACGATTTCAATAATTATTGTGGTAGCCATAATCTTTTTACTTTACCGATTAGGAACACCATGGATTTATTTTTCAATCATTCCTGCAATTTTTTTAATCTGGGTTTTGGCTTTCTTTAGAAATCCGACAAGGATTCCACCTAATAACCCAAAGGCAGTCCTAAGCCCTGCCGACGGAACAATCACCCATATCATTGAAGTTGATGAACCGGATTTTATTGGTGGCAAGGCGAAGATGATTGGGATATTTCTATCAATATTTAATGTCCATCTCAATCGAGCACCATTTAAAGGCGTGGTAAAATTCATAAAATATCACGAAGGTAAATTCCACGATGCTCGTGATGAAAAATCTCTTTCTGAAAATGAATCAAATGCTATTGGATTTGAAACCGAACAAAAAGGTGCTGAAAAAATCCTTATCAAACAAATTGCCGGGCTATTGGCACGACGAATCGTTTGCGATGTAAAAATCGGTGATAAGGTAGATGCCGGAGATGTGGTCGGAATGATTAAATTCGGAAGTAGAACAGAAATATACCTTCCAATTGATGCAAATTTTGACATAGAAGTAAAGGTTGGCGATAAAGTAAATGCCGGCACAACTATCCTTGGAGAATTTAAATGAAAAAAATCCATCCACTCCCCACTGCCCTCACCCTTTGTAATTTTGGGTTAGGATTTCTTGCCATTGTAATTGCGGCTCGAAGTATGCTTCCAACAAAAGGAGCAGCCATAATACCTCTTACCGGTCAACAACTTGATTTAATCACTATTTCATGTGCCTGCATATTTCTTGCAATGCTGTTTGATATGCTTGACGGCAAGGTGGCAAGGATGACTGGCTCTGCCTGTCAATTTGGAGCCGAGATGGATAGTCTGGCAGACATTGTTACTTTTGGAATCGCTCCGGCAGCAATTCTTTCTATGAGTTGGATAAGGGTTGAACCGGATGCTGGTAAATGGTGGAATATGGTTCTCGGTTGCGGACTTATTTATGCTGCATGTGCCTGTATTAGATTGGCAAGATACAATGTAGAAGCAAATTGTGAAGCGAAAGACTATTTCAAGGGGTTGCCAAGCCCAGCAGCAGGTGGTGCGATTATGAGTATGTTTTTATTGCTTCATAGCAGTTTTTTTTATGATTACCTTATTAACATAATTGGCGGTCCGTCATTAAACAAGATGTTAGCAGCCTATATGTTATTGATGGGATTATTGATGGTTACTCAAGTTAGATACGCACATATATCAAACAAATATCTAAGTGGCAGAAAACCATTTACTTACTTGGTAATTGGTATCTTTTCCTTAGCCGTATTTATTAATTATCCAGTATATATTCTTGCCCTTGCCTTTAATGCCTACGCCTTGGCTG
>CAMZKK010000011.1 GCA_947311175.1 uncultured Planctomycetota bacterium
AAATCTAAATTACTCGGTAGGAATTTAGAATAAATGGTATAAAATAAATTATTGATATAATTAAAGATTAGTTTAGAATATCATAGGTTTATGGTAATAACTTTAAGGGGTGAAAAGCTTGAATATGGCAAAGGATAAAACTCGTTCATTTGCATTTAGTATCGCAGTAGTATTCACCTCATTGTTGGTGCTATTTTCCATTTTTGTTATGGGCTATAACTTTTATAAATCTTCATCAATTTCATTTATGATGTCTGAAAAGATTGCCCAAAGAACATTAAAGAGTATCATTGAAAAGACAGTTTCCCATATTCATAAAACAGACTCTATTCTAAAAACAATTATGGAAAACAACAGTAACGCTGAAAATGTATTTATTAATAAATATTTTAACGAAAAAATAATGTATGGTACGGTTAAACATGAAGACAGTTTTGCAAGTATTTATATAGCAGATAGTGAGGGTAATTTCTTACAGGCAAGACGGTTACCTACAATGGTAATTAGACAAATACAAAAAAAACGTAGAGGAAGAAATGAATACTGGAAATGGATTGACAAAAACGGCAAGACGATAAAAGAAAAATCTTTCGCGACAAAATACGACCCTCGAAATAGACCTTGGTTTAAAGATTCGTTATCGAATAAAGCCATTCATATATCTAAACCATATCAATTCAAGACAATTAATGGATTAGGAATTACAGTGTCTATTCCATTATATAAAAAAAATAAAATCCAATTTATTGCAGCAACTGATATAACCCTAGGGGAAATAAATACATTTTTATGCAAAGAGGCAAAAGAGATAAATAGTGATATTTTTCTAATCGATAGCAAGAATGACATAATTGCCTCTTCAAATAAAAATCTTTGCAATTCTGTATTAGATGCATTTAAAAGCAAAAGAAAGGAACTTTATTATAACAATCAGGGATACCTAATAATTGGCAAGCAATTCAAAATTGATTCTCTAAAAAATGGAGTATTATTGTGGCCACCCCGAATGAAATAATTCTTGGGGCATCCAAAAAAGCTCTTCACAAAACTATTGCCGTTTCAATCTGTATTTTAATCTTGTTTATTTTGTTAATTGTCGCATTTTCTAAAAGAATTTCAAAACCAATCATCAAAATTTCAAATCATATGAATCAAATTCAGAAGATGAATCTTGACTTTAAAATTAAAAATGACTCAAGAATAAAAGAAATCAATATCGCACAAAACTCACTTATTGCCCTGCAAGCAGGAATGGTTTCGTTCAAAAAATACATTCCGGCGAAATTGGTTAATATGTTAATAGACAATGGACAAGAAGCAAAAATCGGTGGAGAAGAAAAAGAATTAGTGATAATGTTTACCGATATAAAAAATTTCACGACAATTGCTGAAGAGATAAATCCATCAGAATTAACAATTCACCTCTCTGATTATTTTGATCATTTGGTTCGAATCATCAACAAATATGAAGGAACCGTAGATAAATATATTGGGGATGCAATTTTGGTATTTTGGGGAGCACCAAATGATGTTGAAAATCCATATTCTAAAGCAAGTGAATGTGCAATTGAAATGCAAAGAGAGATAGCAAAGCTTAATGATAATTGGAGAAAAACCGGCAAGGCAATATTTGAGACTCGAATAGGATTGCATTGCGGAAAAACCCTAGTTGGAAATATTGGTTCTAGTGAAAGAATTAATTATACTATTATTGGCGATACTGTAAATCTTGCAGCAAGATTAGAATCAATCAATAAGCAATATGGGACAAAAATTATTATTTCAGACGCTGTAAATCAAAAGATAGGAAAAAACTTTAAGACAAGACTTCTTGATAATATCGCAGTCAAAGGTAAATGTGATTCTTTAAAAATATTTGAATTACAAAACTATCCTCAAAAAGATGAATTAAGAATTAAACAGTTTACAAAAATTTTTACAAAGGCCTTAAACTTATATTTTGCAATCAAATTTAACGAAGCATTAACTCTGTTTAATGAAGCAAATGATATTAAGCCGGACATCGCATGTGAATTATATATAAAAAGATGTATCGCTTTTAAGATTAACCCTCCTGCTAATGATTGGGATGGAGTTTATCGGTGGGAAATAAAATAGCGAGACAATGATAATCCCCGACAAACCAAAAGAATGAACCTAAATTTCTAAAACCCTAAACTTTTCAGGTAGAATTTAGAATTAAAGAAAAATACTTTGCAAAGCGTCTGTTCTTGTTAATAGTTGGTTTGCGTTGTTTTTTGCATTATTGCAAAAGGTTTGATAATTTTCTTCACTCAAAACTTCATTAATTGCTGAACACCATTCATCTACGCTTGAGTGCATATCAATTAATTTTCCTCCTTTGCCAACCGCTTCCGGTATTCCACCGGCATTGGTGGCTACGCTTGGAATACCCCTTAATCCAGCTTCAACAAAGACTCTTCCGAATGGTTCTGGAATTTGTGCCGGAGCAAACAACAATGACGAACTCTTATACATTGCATCCATATCATCTGTCCATGGGATATGAGTTATATTTTCTTGTCTTGACATTTTATTCCTCAATCCCTTTGAGGCAGTGCCTACCACGGTAAATCTTTTATCCGTCATTTTATTGGCAACCTCTAACAAGATATTTATTCCCTTAATTTCCTGCGGTTTTACAAATAGAATAGAGGCATTGTTATTCGGCATAAAGTCATCATTGTTTTTTTTCAAATCAATGATTGGATACATCAACTCTGAATCTCTATCAAAAAATTTCTTTATCACCTTTGCGATATATTTACTGTTTGCTACAACTGTATCTGCTGTCTTATAGGCGGCTGAATAAAGTGAAAGATTCTTTTTTATCAATCGCCACTTTAATTTATATCTAATTGGTAAATTTGCAAAACTTGGTTTTTCGGCTGTTAAAGCATCTTCACCTTTGAAAAACAACGGGGTTAATGGTCGATAGCCATGAAAAAGAATTAATGATTTTATTTCCATCTCTTTTGCAACCGATACCGAAGCCGGTGCCAAAATGTTTTGAGTAAGTAGAATATCTGGTTTATATTCCTCAATCTCATTTCTAATAATATTTTCCCAAATTTTATTCCAATAGATGGTGAGGTAATCATTATCCTTGATGAATACAGGTTTTCTCAAAACCTTAGTCTTAATTTCAAGTTCACCCTCACCCTCAAAATCCTCATCTCTGCCACCCTGCATAACTCTAACAGAATGTCCCATTTGCAGAAGAGATTGAACAATCCCTTTTGCGAGTTTATCTGCACCACCTTCATTTTTTTTATATTTATCCAGCGAAAAGATAATTCGCATTATTGTTACCTACCCTAACTTATCGGCATTAAATAGTCGTTCAGTTTCTCTTTTGACCCGACGAATATTAATCAGATTATATATCGAAGAAGTCGTGTATTTAAGTTTAAAGCCTTTCCTCTCCTGCCCCGATCTAATCCGTTTTAAGAAATATTGTTCTGCCGGCTGATGGACGTTTCCTCGCAAGGTGCTAACGGCACAGTCATAGCCACACTCTTTCACAATATTAATAATTCTCGGGCTAAATCGCCCCCTTGGATAACAGAATGTCGTAATCGGTTTATCAATAATTTTTTCCAAAAAAGTCTTTGATTCCCGCAACTCAACCCAAACCTCTTCATCGCTAAGAGTTGTTAATTCTCGATGAGTGATAGTATGTGAGCCGATTTCAATTCCTGCGTCCGATATTTCTTTAAGTTGTTTATTTGTCAATCCATATAGTCCGGGGGCAACTCGATGGGGAATTGCCCCATCACAAATATTACCAGAGATAGCAAAGATGGTTGCAGGAATATCAAATTCTCGCAAAATAGGAAATGCACTTTCATAAAAGTCGTAATAGACATCATCAAAGGTAAGGACTACAGTTTTTTTTGATGTTTTGCCTTCATAGTTAATTCTTCGCCATGCCTCACTTAGAGTAATAAATTCAAAGCCCCAATGTTTTAGTGTAACAATCTGCTCGGCAAGAGTAGAATCTGTAACAAATAAATGTGCATCTTGCGGTAAATTACCGGCAGTAACAACATGATGATACATATAAATCGGAATCATTGAATTCATATAAAACTTTCTATTTAACAGCGATATTAACAATTCTTCCCGGCACAACAATCACCTTTTTTATTTCACGATTGCCAATATCATCCTTAACCTTTGCGTTTTGCAATGCTAATTTTTCTAACTCTTCCTTTGCAGTATCCGGTGATACTGTCAATTTACATCTAACCTTACCATTGACCTGCACCGGCATTTCAATGGTATCTACCTTTAATGCATTTGCATCTGCAGTTGGCCATTCCGCTTTGAAGATACTATCGCTATTGCCAATCAAGCTATAAAGCTCTTCACAGAAATGAGGAACTATTGGTGCAACAAGAAGAAGCATAGATTCAATCGATTCTCGCAAAACCTCAGGGCAAACTTTCTCCGGTGAACGAACCATATTTAGAAGCTCCATCACTGATGAGATTGCGGTATTAAAGCGAAATCCCCCTTCAATTGCATCTGTAACTTTACCTATACTTTCATGAGTTTTGCGACGCAAGGCCTTACTTGCTTCATCTAAGTTAGAAGGAATTTTGGTTGACGCATTTTTTATTTCTTCAAGATTGACAATTACTGCATCCCACACTCGATTTAAAAATCGCCATGAGCCTTGCATTCTTTCATCACTCCAAATCCGTTCATGATCCGGCGGATTATCTGACAACATATAGAGCCGAACACAATCTGCTCCGAATTTATCCATCATAGAATCAGGATCAACAATATTTAATTTTGACTTACTGATTTTGGTCATCTCAGACCTTACATCATGACCACAGGTTTTACATTTTCCATTAATTATGGCGTCGCCTTTTTCCTTACCACCAACAACATCTTCCTCTGGTATCCATTTACATTCTTCACAAAAATATGCAGTTTTACAAACCATTCCTTGACAGAATAGATTTTTTGCAGGCTCATCAAAATCAAGATAACCAAGTTCATTGAGGACATGGGTAAAGAAACGAAAATAAATAAGATGCATCGTTGCGTGTTCAATCCCACCGATATAGGTATCAACCGGCATCCAGTAATTTACCAATTCCTTATTAAATGGAGCATCACTTTCATTTGGCGAACAATACCGCAAGAAATACCAAGAGCTATCGACAAAGGTGTCCATAGTATCGGTTTCTCGTTTTGCATCTGCTCCACATTGCGGGCATTTACAATTTACAAAAGACTCACAAGAGGCAAGAGGATTACCACCTTCAATTCCAAAGTCAACATCCATCGGTAGTTCCACCGGTAAATCTTTTTCAGGAACCGGCACGGCTCCGCATTTATCGCAATAAATAATTGGAATTGGTGCTCCCTAGTAACGCTGACGGCTAAGCAACCAATCACGCAGACGATAAT
>CAMZKK010000012.1 GCA_947311175.1 uncultured Planctomycetota bacterium
ATATCAGCACCGGTGATAAAATGCCGTCAAGCTACATGTATGAGTTCAATTCCTATCCTTGTGAATGGAGTCCGGGGAAAACTTGGCTTGAGGCAAAAGAAGATCAATTGTTAAATGGAGTTAATACCAAACCGGACGGGAGCGGGACAGATGTCAAAATTTCATGGATTCCAATGATTCGTTGTTTCTGGCACCTGCCAGATGCAGATACAAAAGCTCCTAAACTTAAAGATATCCCCGTGCTTGACATTACAAACTTTTTTAATGTTCGTGCCAATGATTATCCATACTGGGAAGCACACTACGAATAATTATAAATTCAACTTGCGGAATTTAAATTTATTATGCAGTTGTATTTATTATACTTGATATTGATGTGTCAATAGATGACTGTCGATAGAGATTTATTATTTTGTTTTTCATACCCTCTGCTTTAGTCACATCAGGAGAAGGGTCATTTTTTTGATTAGATTCTTTACCATCTTTTGATTTGTCTGTCTTCTCAGAAGATGAATCTTTTTGTTTTTCTTCAACCTTCTCTCTTTGGTTTTTTCTAACCTCATTCTCTGCTCTAAGCTGTTTTGCTTGTGCTTGTGAGGCAACACTGCGATCTTGAGCAGATGGATTAGCCGGAGCAAGGGCTGCCCGTTTTACAATTTTCATTTTTGCAATGGTCTCTTCCGGAGTTGAACCTGAACTGGTGTCAATTGAAACCTCGCCGCCTACAGCATAGAGCTTTCCGTCTGGTCCTGATTCATAACTATAATTTGCTCCGCCTTTAACATATCCTCCAGAGGCAGCGATATGTGCTTGTTCGTGTCTCTTTACTTCGGTGTCACGTTTTTTTAAATCTTTAATGATTTGCAATGCTTCTTCGGTGAGCGGTTTGCCATCGACACCTTTTGGTCTCTGTGAATTTTTCGCTCCCTCCGTCTTGGTTGTTTTTTTGTCTTTCTCTGGTTTTTCGGTTTCTTTATTGTCTGATGACACTTCTTCAGAAAAGTTGGGGGTTTCAGTTGATTTATTATTATCTTCGATTTTTGTATTTGTTAATGCCGATGTTTTTTTTATGTAGTTTTTTCCTTCTGCAGAAATATCTACAGAATCCAAAGGTTGTTTTTTGTTTACAGGTATAGATTTATCTATCTTCGGTATTGATTTTGTCTTTGGAAATTTAACACTACGAGGTGCCGGATTAGAGGCGAATAAATTTAGAATTGAATTGGTGTAATCACTTAACATAATTCTTTTCCATCAAGAATAATAGTGATCCCAAGATGCACTCTCCCACTAGTGCTTTTATTTATTATATTATATTATACCATACTTTAATATTTTTGGTAGTTTTTTTACATTGTTTTAATAAAAAAATAAATCTAAAGCACAGAACAGGAGTTTAAGTTTATTTCTTTAAGCTAAATCGTAAATGTTATTTTGACGATAATAAATATGTAAAAATAAATATTTCAACTATTATCGTAAAGTTTTTAATATCAATTATGGAGAACAAAATGCTTAACAGAAGCATCAAAAAAACATTTCAAATACTTGTTCTAATATCTATGTTTGGCTGTAGTTATATATTTTCCACTGAAAGTGATGGGTCAACCAAACCAAATGCCGTGTTCATTAATAAGTCACCTATCAATATCGAATATGACATTAACAAATCTGGCTTTGATATGGTAAACCGAGTTGTTTTATTTATTAGCGATGATAAAGGAATGACTTGGACTAAGTATGGAGAAGATCAAGATTTAACAAGCCCTTTTGAGTTTCTACCAACCAAAGAAGGAGAATTTTATTTTTCAATAGTGGTTTACGATAAAGCTGGTAACAATTCAGGGTTGCCGGTATCAGGAGTTTCAGGATTATCAGCACCATTATATGTTGATTTTACCCCACCAAAGGTTACCCTTGAACAGCCAAGGGGAGGAGAGTTTTTATCCAGTGCAGAGCCACTAATTATTAAATATCGAGTAATGGATAAGCATTTGCCTCTAAAGCCTGTTAGTATTTATGCATCAAGCAAGGGCGGAAAAATTGGAAGTTGGAAATTAATTGCTTCCGACCTTCCTTTTGAATATGAATATAAATACAAGCTTCCGAATACAAATATTGAGAATTTGGCAATCAAGGTAACGGCGAGAGATATGGTAGGTCTCGTTGGCTCTGATATTAGCGATAAACCAATTCACGTCAGAACGGATAAACCTTCAGTAAGTATAACCGGTATCGTTGTTCC
Organism: uncultured Planctomycetota bacterium; assembly: GCA_947311175.1. GTDB lineage: Bacteria > Planctomycetota > SZUA-567 > SZUA-567 > JAFGNG01 > CAMZKK01. The sequence continues at coordinate 2,246 of CAMZKK010000012.1, forward strand.
AAAAAATTCAGGATACTCCGTGTCTGATTGCCCACAGCCCTCCACATCCAAAGTAGTTAATTCGTCTGTGAAAACAAATATTGCTCAAGAAACAATACAGAAAAACAAACGATGTGCAATTAATCGAGAAAAAGAAACTCACAGTAAAGCGGCATTCATTGCCTTCACGATGGCTGGCAATCTTGTACGGCAAGGCAGAACAAAAGACGCACTTCGCTACTATATGACAGCACTTAGCTCCGATCCAAAATTTATTGATGCTATGAGCGACTCGGCATTAATCTATAAAGCATTAGGCGATTATAAGCAGGCAAAAAAAATGTTATTGCGTGCAATTAATATTGCTCCTGAACGCCCTAAACTTTATCACAACCTTGCGGAAGTCTATCAATCAGAAGGTTTTGATTTATTAAAAATTGGCAAATACACCGAAGGGATGATGCAAGTAAGTAAGGCGGTTAAGGAGTATGGAAATGCCATTGATTTTGCGGAAAAGTCCGGCAAATTATCAGGAAGAGCGGCAAGTTTTTTTCGATTAGGTGAAATTAGCTTTTTTGCAAATTCAGATATTGAAGGGGCAAAATCTTATTGGTTAAAAGTTATTAATCTTCATACCCCTAGCCCTGACCCACTTGATACAGAACAAGATTATCAACATTACACTCAACTCAAAATCGAATTAAATACTTGGCAGAATTGGGCATTACAATATCTAAAGCAACTTAAAAATCGCGAAGACCGCCTTTCACCCCAGCCTCAACCGACCGGTTATCAGAATACCCAAGGCATTTATATGACAAGCAGACAATCATTGAATGGAAAAGAGCCAACCGTTGCGGTAAATCCAGACTATACTCCATTATATTTAAATCCAAAATCAAATTGTAAAATTCAACAAAGACCGGTTGGGTCACAAAAAGAAGATGAAGAAATGCGAAGCACTCGTTTTTGGAATTGGCGTAGAAGATAAACCTAAATTTCGCAGTTGAAATTTAGTTCTAAAAATCTAATCTTTTCAATTTGCGATGAAGGGTTGAGGGGTGAATTCCCAATTCTTTAGCGGCAGCAGTTTTATTGTTATTATTTTTTTTTA
>CAMZKK010000013.1 GCA_947311175.1 uncultured Planctomycetota bacterium
AACGAATAGCAACAAGGAGGGTTGATTTTGAACTTAATAATAACTGGAAATATAATCTTGGATTAGAGCATGTGGTATGTATTTCAAATGCAATTAAAAATATCTGTATCGCAAACGGTGTAGAAAAATCTAAGTTGAGTTTGATTTACAGCGGAATTGATCCTGATCGACTTTATAAAAAATACCGATTAAAAGATTTACGAGAAGAATTGGGGATTATGTCAAATGACAAGATGCTCCTCAATGTTGCATCACTCACTGACCATAAAGGTCAATGTTATCTATTATCAGCCATTGCGACATTGGTTGAAAAAAATAAAAACATAAAACTTCTTATAGTTGGCACCGGTGAGCTTGAAGATAGTTTAAATCAACAGGCTCGTGAGCTTGATATACAAAATAATGTCTCTTTCCTTGGTTTTAGAAATGATGTGGGAAAATTATTAGAACTATCTGATTTATTTGTTATGAGTAGTCACCTTGAGGGATTATGCACCTCGGCATTAGACGCAATGGCAATGGAGAGAGCATTAGTGATCACCAATGCAGGTGGGCTACCAGAAGTTCTTGGTGATTGCGATGCCGGTATTGTTGTTCCTGCTAAAGACAGTGATGCTTTGGCTAAGGCAATTGGAGAAATCCTTGATGATGACAATCGGAGAAAAAAGATGGGAATCAGAGGGAGACTCAGGGTTTGTGAAGTATTTAGTGTGACAAATATGGTTAATAAATATCGAGAATTATATAAGGATTTATTGAGTGACTAAGATAATAATCCTAAGATTAAGTTCTGCCGGAGATATAATCCATGGACTTCCGGTAGCAGCAGCATTAAAGTATCATCTTGAAGATTGTCAAATCGGTTGGCTGGTGGAAGATAGATTTGCTGATTTACTCAAAAGTAATCCTGCTATTGATAAGCTTTTCATTGTTCCAAGAAGAGAATGGAAAACTTGGAGTAGGTGGCAAAGATTGACCAAAATTCGAGAAATAATCAAGGATATTAAAAAAGAAGGATTTACAACATCAATTGATTTGCAAGGTCTTACCAAAAGCTCCATTGCCAGTTGGTTGACGAGAATCCCCAACAGAATTGGTTTTGATGGGCATGAAGGAAAAGAGCTTAGTCCATTTTTTAATAACAATAAAGTTAATGCTACAAAAACTCACATCGTAGAACGGAATCTTGAATTGCTAAACCCGCTCAACCTAAATGAGAAAAAAGAATTCAAAATAACATTCCCGTTACCACCGCTTTGTAGCAATAAAATAAAAGAATTTTTTAAAGATAATAACCTTGTAGATAAAAAATTTATAATCATAAATCCCGGTGCCGGCTGGAAAGCAAAATTATGGAGTATTGAAAAATTTGCCGAAGTTGCAAAACATCTAAGCATCACTTACTCTTTGCCAATTGTAATAACCTGGGGAGGAACGAGTGAATTGCAAATGGCTAAAGATATCAATACCCTGACTGAAGAAAAATGTATAATTCCACCACAAACCACTCTGCATGAGTTGTGGGAGATTTTGGCAAAAAGTAGCTTTTATCTTGGCTGCGATACCGGACCTACTCACATGGCTGCTGCCACCGGAGTTTCTACTTTGGCATTATTCGGACCAACTGCTGCCGAAAGGAATGGTCCGTTTGGCAAAGGCAGATGCGAAGTTATTCAAGAAAAATGTAAACAGTACCCATTGTGCTGGAAAAAGAAATATCGTTCAGGCTGTACTTGTATGTTGCAGATTACTGCAAAAAATGTTATACAGAGGGCTGAATCAATAATTACGGAGATAATTTAATGATAATAACATTGCCGTTGTATATTTTGCGGGAGCTTATAAGGAACCTTATTCCATGTATTATGATGTTTTCTCTCGTTATTCTACCGTTTATTTTAGGTGGAATGATTAGAGAAAGTGTTGGCATCCTAACCATTATTAAGGTAACACCACTGGTATTTCCATATATCGCAGGATATGTTTTACCCTTAAGTATTGTTACCGGCTGTGTTCTTTGTTATGGTAAATTATGCAATGACAATGAATATGAAGCTACCCAAGCGGGTGGAATTTGGCCAGGGTGGATTCTTCTACCGGCTGTAAGTGTCGGGATTATTGCCACCCTTCTTACTCTGTGGCTAAATGAAAGTGTTTTGACTTATTCCACAAGTAAAATTCACGAGACGATGGTTAATGATCAAGCAAAACTGATTGAAAAGAAACTATCTCAACAGGGCGCAATTCAAATTGGCGATAATCATCATATGTATAGGTATCCCAAAGATAGCAAAGGAAGAGAGGGTGCAGAATTAACCATATACGCAGATGTAAATAAAGCGAAAGTAAAGAGGATGCAGGAAGAAGGAGCTGTCGAACATGAAAATGAATTATATGGTAAAGTTGCAAATCGAATTGTTGCTTTAGATCATAGAATTAAAGTATTACAAGATAAAGACAAAGAGGGAAATATTAGAAATACCGTAGTTTTTGAATTTACTGATTGCTATTCAGAATATATTAATAGTAAAAAAATCCCCCCTATTGAATCAAAATATGCCGTTAGGAAATTACAGATAGATTCAGACACCTATTCAAAGATATCAAATAAGAGAGTTGCTTGTTGGGGGATTGGCGAACTTCATTTTAAGCGAAAACAGATTGGTGAAAAATTGGCAAAAGGTGAAATAACAAAGTCTGAATATTCAAAAAGTTATAATAAATATACCAAGGCTCTCCATACAAGGTTAGCTCTTAGCTTTTCGTGCCTGCTCTTTAGTTTGGTGG
>CAMZKK010000014.1 GCA_947311175.1 uncultured Planctomycetota bacterium
ATGGGCTTTGGTGGTGGCTCGATATTGTCGAATATTAAACCACAAATTCAATTAAAAGTTAAAAATGGTTGTGACGCTTTGCGTCGTGTTGTTTATCGCAAGCGTTGCCAATGTTGCTTTTCCTTGTTTCTTATTCCTTATTTCTTATTTCTTACAAAGATATGGGCGACACAAACTATCAAAACCCCCTTTAGCGGTAGCTAAAGCACCTTCATTGTTAATTGTTCATTGTTAATTGTTAATTGTTATTAACCCCGAATCATATTCCCTTCTGCAAAATTTAAACTAATGACCTACACTCCCTATACCTTCTGTTGTGGGAAGGGAAAGAAAAGGACACGCAAAGGAGATTTTGCGTGTCCATCGTTCTTTTATCCTTTTCTTTTTGTCATTGCGTTAAATCCGGCTACGTTTTCTTTTTTATCTTCTTTTAAAAGCTCTGCACGATTTTCAACAACTTTAGTATAGGCTTCAATATATTCATCAATAATAGCGGTATCAAAATGCTTGAACCAAGGAATGAAAAATGTTTTGTCTTGGACTGCTTCGGCATTTTTGAGAACGATTTCTTCTTCGCTAAGCTCTGAAGTTTCACGTTTATTGGTTGGTTTCCCTGAATGACGAACATCAACTCTGCTAAATATTGCTTGCTTATGAAGAGCAACATTACAACCGGCAATCATTGCTCCTGCATGCTTAACGCCAACTTCCGCATGTAAGGCTTCCACGAAACGAGTTAATGATAATCCGTCTAATTCTTCTGAATTATACAAACCATGACAAGCATACCAACCGCCATTTGTTGAACCGCTATCTTTTGGCGGACGATTACCTTTAAGTCCTGGAAGTTTGTCGATTCCATCACAAAAATAGTTCATAGCCTTGTCTATTTCAGCAATTTCAGCAGGATATTTTTTCAATTGTTCACGTCCTACAGCTGAGGAAACTTGATTTAACCTATTCTTGTGTCCACCCCAAGGGATACCAAGATAATCTTGGTATTCAGGATTAACAATATCACCATGCCTGGCATATGTCCCCACAGCAATGCACGATCGTAAATCTCTTGATCATCGGTAAGCAACATACCGCCTTCTCCAATTGCAAATGATTTACCGCTCATCATTGAGGCTGCCGAGACATGACCTATCGAACCAACCATTTTACCTTTATAGAGAGCACCTTGCGCATGAGAGACATCTTCAATAACCTTAATATTGTGTTTTTCTGCAATAGCCATAATTTCGTCCATTTCTGATGGTCTTGCCATATAATGAACAACCATTATTGCCTTGGTTTTATCAGTAATTCTTTTTTCGAGATCTTTTGGATCGAGAGCTAAGGTTTCGGTATCAATATCGGCAAATACCACCTTTGCCCCAAGATTCATCGCTGCTGTGCAACTTGCCCAATAAGTAATTGATGGACAAATCATTTCATCACCTTCTCCAAGTCCAACCGCAAACATCGCGGCTTCAAGAGCTGCTGTGCCATTAGTATGGGCCAATCCAAATTTTGTTCCATTCCATGCTGCATATTCTTTTTCAAATGCCTTTGTTATATCAGTCCCGGAACCAGTGCCTTCAGCAATAACCTTAGCTCCGGCATCTATCATTGCCTGATTAACTATCGGCCATTTAAACATTTCAGGCGATTCTGTTTTAATCGCTTTTTCACCACCGAACAATGCTAATTTACTCATACCAATCTCCTTGCAATATTATTTTTTATTTTCTTAATTATACAACTTGTATAATTTTAGTCTTACTATATACTATGAATAATTTTAGTCAAGCAATTTATGAAAGCATATAAGGATTTTTATGCAGGACAGAAGAAAACCAGTTGCAGAAAAGATATTTCATTCACTCAGAAAAGACATTCAAAAAGGTAAATATATTAAAGGTTCTTACTTGCCGTCGGAAAATTGTCTCTGTGAATTATTTAATGCCAGCCGAGGAACTATTCGCTCCGTCTTAAGACGACTAGAAAGCGATGGTCTAATCCGAATCTACCCACACAAAGGCTCCTGTGTATCTGCACAAGGCGACATTGCTTCTAAAAAAAGATTTCTCACAATTGTATCCGACATTACATCAACAGAATCTATGCACATTCTGTCGGGAATCTGCACAGAGGCTGGCAATAAAAATTCTGAAATCATCCTTGCATTTGATAAAAATGTAACAAGCAAGGAAATAATTGAGCGTTATGTATCTAAGCAGATTGACGGAGTCATATATATTGAGTGTTATGATTTTAATAGCAAAATCCAACCATTAGAAAAAGCGAGCATCCCTTGCGTTATTGCAAACCTAGAAGACGAAATGGATTGCGTATCAACAAAGGTTGATTTTAGAAATACCGGTAGAACTGCGGCTCAACACTTGCTCGAATACAAACATACAAACTGTGCAATGCTTGTAGGGCGAAGCTTTTTTTACAAAGAATTAATTGCTGGATTTCGGGGAACATTAGCAGAAGAAAACATTTTATTTTCAGAGAGAAACATATTTTATGCCGATACCGAAAAGGAGGCACTTAAGGAAAGCATAAAAATCCTAAATTGCAAAAAAAAATATTCGGCAATTTTTACCGGTAGAGACAACAAGGCGGCTATCTTTTATCAAGTATGTCGAGAAAAAAAGATTAATATCCCTAAAGACATAAGTGTTATTTCATACGATAACATAACTTGGCGAGAATCGTCGGCATTGGGGTTGACCACTATTACCGAGCCGGCAGCAGAGATGGGGGAAGCAGCAATAAAACTAATTTGCAGATGGCTCGACGAAAACACAAAACCAAACTCAATAACTATTTTGGGAGAATTATTGAAAAATAAATCGGTTAAGCTAAATAGGCAATAAACCCAAATTACGCAGGTGATGAGAATTTAGATTTAAACCAGGTGACTTCAAGCCTTATTGACAAAATATATTGTAAATCTAAGGGATAAATATGTATCCTTGACATAATAATAATACTTAATTGTTTTAGGACAAAATATAACAAAATGAACTTTAATCTATTAATCAAAAGCTGCATCTTAATATGTTTTGCATTTGGATTTTCTGCCCAATTCAGCGATGCTAACGAAGATATTTTTTTTGCAAACATTATCGGGGACGACGCTTACCTTTATGTTGAAAACATCCCTAAAAACAACAATAAAACCTCCACATTTATTGACACTCTCTCGACAAATCCAGATCTAATAGAAGTATTTTCTCCGTTGAAAAAATATATCAAAGGAATGGACTCCATTGCCGCAATGGTTGGAGGAATTAGTCCGCTAAGAACTATTGAAAAATCATCGAAAAAAATGGGATTAGCCATAATTAGGACAAAGGGCAATCATCAGGGAATTGTTTTTTGGATAGATTTAGGCAATGAGCTTAAAAATTTCAAAAAAAACCTTCCCACCTTAGAATCTTTTTTAAACGATAAAACAACAAACACAATTACAACAATTGAAATAAACAACCATAAAATAAAGGTAGTCACTTTTGGGATTGCAAAATTTGCCTGGGTCTTTGCCGAAAAGAATATCGTCTTTGGCGAATACAACTACATTGTTAAACTTGCTAAAAACAATTTCAAGACAAACAGCTCAATATCACAGAGCAAAGAATACCTAAAAAGTCTTGAAATCATGCAACTAAAAAAAGGCGGAACCATTGCAATCGCTAACATAAACACTCTCGCCGAGCTTATAGAAAAAAAAATTAACAAAACCAATAGCAAGAACAAACAAAAACAAATAGCAAAAGATGTTCCTATCAGCAAACTCTCCATCGGAATAATCCCTTACAAGAATGGCTATAAGGATGTAACCATTGTTTGGATACAAAAAGACAATGATATCTTAACCAAGGTTTTTTCTCCCAAGAACACAACCCTGAGACATTGCAAATACGCACCCATTGATACCGAATATTTTATATCTTCTCAACTAATACTGGACAATTGCTATCTGAATTCTTCAAAAACAATTAACACCTTAAAAAACTTCTTTCTGTCTGAAGAAAAAGCCGACAAAATTACCGCATTACAAACAACAATCAAAAATACCGAGAGTGAACTGATGTTTAGTTTTTCAGAAATACTTGCCACCCTTGGCTCTGAAACTACTTTGGTGATTTCACCATCTGGTTCATTTATGATAATTGATTTACGAAGTAGATTGCCTTCAAAGCATATCTTGACCAGATTAATTCGTGGTTAAAAGATGGTGCATTCAAGAGTATCAACTACAAAGGAAAAAAAATAAACTATCTTCCATCTAGTAGTTTATCTTTGCCAGTATCCCTTAGCTATTCAATAATTGATGAGCAAACAGTTGCGATTGCACTTTACCCACAGATTCTAAAGCGACTAATAACCAATATCCAAAACCCTAAATTTAAATCGATTGAACAAAATCAAGATTTCCAAAATATTTGCAAAGAAACAAGGACTGGCGTTTTCTTTTCTTATACAAAGCTTAAACCAATGGCTGAAAATTCATACCGCAAATTGTCCCCCTCCTGCAAATGATGTCTGCAATTCCGCTTAATCCTGTCGATGCTGGAAAACTACCGCCAAGTGCTGCCTTTTCAGATAAATTATTCGGAATGACAAAAAGCGGATGGGTAATAAAAAATGGCTTTGTTTGCGAATATTATAGCCCAATCGGAATTGCCGGAGAGGCATTATCAATAATTGATTTATATCTATCGATATTAGATAATCCTGCAATAACTATATTTGCGATTGACAAAAGTTTACAATCTATCAAATTAAGGAAGGAGGACAAATAGTGAATATCAAAACAATCCTCCTGTCGATAACCTTGTTAATCTCAACAACCGTAATCTGCAATAGCGAAGAACAATTAAGCAAAACATCGTTAGCTGAAATCTTACCCAGAGATTCAATCATCTACATAAATATCCCACGCCTAAAAGATGTTGTCATTAGCATAAAAGATACCGGCATTGGTAAACTGTTAAACAACAAAGACGTTATTCAATACCTCAACACAGCATGGCAGGACAAGGTATTTGTCTTTACAGAATTATTTACATTACTGAATCACTATCAAGGAAAAGAAGGAAACATTATTAGAGCCAACAACCTAAAATATTTTAAAAAACTTGAACCTTTATTTGATATCATGAATAACGATTTAAGTTTTGGCATATTTAATCTAAATAAAAATCAACGAGAAATTATTTGTCTAAAAATAAATACTCGAAAGCCACTAACGCAACAAAAACTATACAAAATACTCAAAGCATGTTTCCCCAAAAAAACTTATTGGACAAATAAGGTTAACTCTCCAATCAACCTTGATGGCATTTACTTACAAGCAGCAAAAGATATTATCGTTATTGCTAACGAATCATTGATTATTACCAAATATATAATCCCGTCACTCAGAGATGGCGGACTATCCGGCTCACTTGCAAAATCTATTATTTTCAATAATTTACGAACAAAAACATCTGATACTAACAGCGGATTCTTTCTATATGCCAACAAGGATATTGGTAAAAGTAAATTCATCAAACACATCTTGACATCTTTTTCAACAAAACAAGAAGTAAATAAACAAATAGAAAAATTTAATTTCACAACTCTCGCGCTTGGTTGTAAAAAGACAACAGGAAGCATTACTCAACTCAAACACACATTAGTCATTAACTACAAAAAAGATAACCAACGAAATCTCAAAAGAAATAACAATCACATCCCAAACAACACAGACAGTATTTCAAAAATAATTCCGGCAAATATAGAATATTGCGCAACTATAAAATTTCCTATCGATAAAATCTATTCGATAGTGATAAACAATCTAAAAAACAATTTTAGCGAAAGAACTAGTCGCAAAACAACCGACATCATTACCAAAATAAATAATAAAACAAAAAAGATATTGAGCAAAGAAATCAACTCGGTCATTGACAATAAATGCACCGTTATTCAATTAAAAAAAACATCCCCTCTTAGCATTATGCCCCCCGAATTCGTTCTGTCATTTCCTATTATTCCAAATGAAAAAGAGCATTTAAAAAAGCTTCTATCAACCATTATGCTTGCAACAAATCCTCTCGGTTGGCGGAAGATTGAAAGCAAAGGAACCACCATTCATTACATCAATAGATTTGAAATACCACTTCCTATCGCTCCTGCCTTTATGATAAAAAAGGGAAATCTATTTATCGCTTTATACCCTCAGCTTTTACGGGAGCTAAATCTAAACAGCAATAAACCAAGCACCACACTTGCATCCTCTTTGAATTATATCAATAGTCAAAACAAAATCATGAAAAGCCCAACCATTGTCAGCGGTTTTATAAATACCGGAAACAAACTCAACAACCTCTTTGAAGAACTAACGAGCGGACTTTATCTATTTAACACAATCAAAGGATTTGAGGCAAATCCTGCGACACTACCCATTCCCGAAGATATATTTAAAGACAATGACCCTTATGGTCCAACCGCATTTGCCGTAAATTCAAATAACAAACAACTTCAAATAGAATTCGTGGGTCCGGCAGGAATATTTTCTCCTTTATTGTGGATTGCTACCCAAGCATCTCTTGAAGCAAAAGGCAAAAAAGGAATTGTAAATGCGATAATTGCAATGCTATCAATTGAGCCAATCATTGACAATATGAAAGAAATTCAACAAAGACGAGAAAGTTACCATAGACTGCAAAGATTGAGCAAGGCATATCTTTCTTTTATTAATGATAAAAATCGAAAGCCAACAAACCTAAACGAATTAACGGCAAACAATTATCTAAAAGTAAAAGATACTTTTTACCCTGCCAACGACAACAAATACCGCTACTCAATAATAGCAACCAGAAAAGGGTTTAAGGCAACAACCC
>CAMZKK010000015.1 GCA_947311175.1 uncultured Planctomycetota bacterium
CTTCCTTGTTTCTTGTTTCTTACAAAGATATGGGCGACACAAATTATCAAAATCCCCTTTAGCGATAGCTAAAGCACCTTCATTGTTCATTGTTAATTAAACCCTCATGGTAATTGCGAAATTTAGCTGCCAAATAAATCTTTTTTCCAAGTTGAGAAATAACTATTTAACACCTGTTTTATATCGGACGGAATTGGTGATTGAGCTGTTATGTTTTTATTTGTTTCCGGACAGGTAAAGGATAATTTCCATGCATGGAGAGCCGGACGGGATGATCTTAATTTCTTTTTCAAAAATTGATTTACTGGTCTATCTCCATATTGATTGTCGCCAGCTAATGGATGGTTGATAAATTGACTATGAACTCTGATTTGATGGGTGCGACCGGTAAAAAGCTTAAATGATACCATTGTCATTTCCGGTGGATTCCCATCCACCACATCAGCGGTTGAAATTACTCGATAAGCGGTTTTTGCCGAAAGAGAATCTCTGTCTTTCTTGCTTGCAATCTTAACCGGACTTTTGCCTCCACTCCACTTTGAAAGAGATTGATTGATTGTTCCTTTGTTATTTTCAAAATCGCCAAGACAAAGTCCAAGATACAATTTATTGATTGTTTTTTCTTTAAACAAATCTTCAAAGAAACTTAAAATGTCGTCATTTAATGCAAATATTTGACACCCCGTCGTGCCTCTATCAAGTCGATGGCAAGGATAGACATCTTTACCAATAGCTCTTCTCAAAATACTGGTAAGGCAAAATTTAGTATTGCCACCATCCTTTACAATGGTTTCAAATCCTGACGGTTTATTTAATACCAAAAACGAATCGCCTTGATGAATTATCCGTTGAATAATCTCGTCTTTTAACTCTGAAGCATCCACTTAGATTTTCGCCAAAAATGCGTCTAAGGATTTTGGAGAATCTACACTAAAGCATTTTGCCGACTTATCAATCTGACGCAGAAGCCCCTTTAAAACCTTTCCCGGACCACATTCAACAAAAATTGCTTCCGGGTAATCTATCCTCATTTGGCGAATAATTTGCGTCCACCGCACAGAGCCGGTAACTTGCTCGATGAGGGCATTACAAACATCTTCGCCAGTTGTTTTCTTTTCTGCATCAATATTAGCATACAGAGAGATTGTAGGATTATTCATTTTAGTTGCGCTTAATATTTCACCAAACTCCAATTTTGCTTCAGCCATCAATGAGCTATGCCAAGGTCCTGAAACATTAAGAGTTATTGTTCGTTTTGCCCCTGCTTCATCAAGTTTGATTTTCGCAGACTCAACACCTGCAGTCTCACCGGTGATAACGACTTGGGTAGGGGAATTAAAGTTTGCAACACTCACCACCGAACCGGACTCTTCAGTAACCGCATTGCATACATCCTCAACCTTCTCCATTTCAAGTCCAATAACTGCTACCATACTTCCCGGGCTTTTATTAGCACATTTCTGCATAAGTTCTCCTCTACTGCGAGTTAAGCTTACCGCTGTTTTAATATCAAAACAACCGGCTGCACAATCGGCAGCATATTCACCCAAACTATGACCGGCAGTAGCGATTGGGTCTATCCCTTTTGATTTCAAAACCTCCATAACCGCAAGATTCATGGTTGTAACTGCCGGTTGAGTGTTACTTGAAATTGTAAGAGCGTCATCAGGTCCATTAAAACAAATGTCAGAGATACTTATGCCAAGGGCGTCATCTGCTGCGTCAAAAACCTCTTTTGCTTCGCTAAATTCATCACAGAGTTCACGCCCCATTCCAACAGCTTGTGAGCCTTGCCCTGGAAATAAAAAGATATAGTCAGTCAATGTTATTCCTTTCTAAAAAATGCTTACATCATTATTGATATCTAACAATCAACCGCAACAATAAAAATCAACAGAAGTTGTTCAAAAATATTTATAAAAAGATATTCCTTTATTTGACAAGTTTAAATATGGTGCTAACATATAGTCGTACGATAAATTAAATTAATATTTATTAAGGAGACGGAAGATGACTTATCAAAGAAAAAATAACCTACTGTATGTTGGATTTGTAATTCTTAGCCTTACAAACTTAATTGTATTTCTAATGAATGATCAGTCGGCTGATGCCGTTGGCATTAATGTCGCAGGACGACAGAGAATGCTTTCGCAAAAAATGGGCAAAGAAGCGCTTCTAATAAAAAGTGCCAAACCGGAAGAATTAGCTAATGCAAAGAAAACCATCGTAAAAACAATAAGTGTTTTTGATTCCTCTCTTAATGCATTAACCAATGGTGGAGAGGTAAAAGGAATGGGAAAAGTAAATCCACCGAGGAGTGAGGAGAGCAAAGACTTTACAAATAAACTCAATGCCGACTGGAAAGTTTTTAAAAAAAATGCATTAATCATTTCAAAGGCAAGTCCGAAGTTAACTAAGGAGCAAGCAGAAAGCATTAATTATGTGGTAAAGCATAGTAATTCACTCAAAGGTGCTGCCCACAAACTTACTCTTTCTCTAGCGAAAGATTCAGCTGATGCGGCTAATGTAATGTGGTATTTTCAAGTTATCGGCAATGTTGCAATGCTAAGCCTCATCGTCTTTGCTCTCTTTACCATAAACCTACCGATGGGTAGATTATTATCAGAAATAACCGAGATTGCGGAAAAATTCAAAGAAGGAATTAGTTCACGAACAAGACTAAGAAAGATGCAAACTCCAGATGAAATTGGGGCATTAGCGTCATCCTTTCTCAGCATGCAAGAGGTTCAGGTTGAGCGGATTGAAGCCCTTAGTAAGGTAGCCGGAGGTGATTTGAGACACGATATTCAAATTGTTTCACAATATGATGAATTTGGAAAATCATTAAACAATATGATGGAAAACATCAATAATATCATCAAAAACATTACTCTATCATCAACCCAAGTATCAACCGGTGCAAGCGAGGTTGCGGATTCTAGTCAATCTCTATCACAAGGAGCCACCGAGCAGGCAGCAACCCTTGAAGAGTTAAAAAGTGCAGTTGATATTATTGCAGACCGCACTAAGACCGATGCAGAAAATGCCAAACAAGTTGACTCTTTGGCTGCAGGAGCCTTTAATTCTGCAAAGAGTGGCAATGAAAGTATGAATACAATGAAGATTGCAATGGATGACATCAATACCTCAAGCAAAGAAATAAGCCGAATCATCAAGGTTATTGACGACATCGCATTCCAAACCAATCTTCTTGCCCTTAACGCAGCGGTTGAGGCCGCAAGAGCTGGTCGCCATGGCAAAGGATTTGCTGTTGTTGCCGAAGAAGTAAGAAGCCTCGCTAATAGAAGTGCAAAGGCAGCTAGTGAAACTGCAAAATTAATTGAAGGCTCTTTAGAAAAGGTTGATTACGGCTCAAAAGTCGCTGATCAAACAGGAACCATCCTCGACGAAATTATGCAAGAAATAACCAAGGTTAAAGACCTTGTTGGAGAGATTGCCGCTTCAACCAATGAACAAGCTCAAGGAATTGCCGAAGTCAACACAGGGCTAAATCA
>CAMZKK010000016.1 GCA_947311175.1 uncultured Planctomycetota bacterium
CATCAACGGGATTTCTAATATAGCAGATTCAACTTTCAATTGCCTGCCTTGGGTGCCTAGCTAACTTGCTTCAAATAGTATCTCATTCGGTGTTTTGAAGTCAAGAGTTTTACGATGTCGTGAGTTGAGTCTATTTTGCACAAGCTCAATGTCCTCTCTTCTTATTTTTCTAAAATATGTTCCTTTAGGAAAGTACTGTTTTATAAGTTCATTTGTATTTTTATTCAACTCTCTTTCCCATGAGTGATACGGTTTGGCAAAATAACTGTTACAGTTAAGTGCCTCAATTATTCCCCGAGCTATTGCTGCTGAAGTATTGTTTGTAACGTGAACTATAAGTACCTTTCTCGCCTTATCGATGATTCGTCTCTACCAAGCCTGTTCACTATATGTTTTTTGTCTCTTCCTTCTTGCAATAGCTCATTGATTATGATACGCTCTTTTGGTGTGAGATGGTGATAAATTCGTCCCATATTTTGTTCTCCTTGAATGAAATTGTGATGAGATAATTGTAACTACTATCTTGTTATCGACCAACTCATTTTTTCTGTCTAAGGTAGGCACTTGGCAGTTGAATCTGCCAATAAACAAATTGGAAAATAAAATTATGATTGATTGGAAAAATGAATCGGGGAAATCATTAGTTTGTTATTGTCATAATGTTGATAAACAGACAATTGTTGATGCTATTGCAGACGGCTGTTGCTCTCTTGAAGAGATAAAGGAAAAAACAACTGCCTGCACAGGTGGTAATTGTAAAGTCTTTAATCCCAACAATCGATGTTGCGGGAGAGATATTTTGAAATTAATTGAAATTTACGCTAACCCTTCCGACTATAGAAAAGAATGAATTTCGATGACAAATCAACCTTAAATATAAAAAATGCCTTATCTCTCTATATTTGCACATCTAAATATATTGGTGGAGCTGAATTAAGTTTATCCCTAATCTTAAAACAATATTCAAAAGCTTCTTCATTTGTAATTATCCCAACAGATGCAGAACAATCTTTGGTGCAACTCTTTAGGGATTGCAATGTAGAGGTTATTAAACTTAAAATTCCTACAATCAAAAAATATTTAAATCCATTTAAAAGTTGGCAACTATATAAAAAATTACAAAAAGTTAGTGGGGAAATAGAAGTTATAATTGAGAAAAATGCAATTGAAATTATTTATGCCAATAATGACCATTCAGCCTTAATTTCACAATTTATTGTGGCGAAGAGCAAGATATGGTATAAACGAGATTTATCTTTACCTAAATTTATCAATAAATTTATTGCTAAACGACATAACAAAATAATAGCTGTTAGCCATTTTGTTTGTGGAAAATGTAGCTACCTCAATATCCCTATTTCAATTTGTTATAGTATGGTTGATATTGATTTATTTACTACCAAGATTTCTAAACATGAAGCTAGAGAAAAATTAGGAATTGAAGACACTTGTCAATTAGTTATTAATGTTGGTAATGGTGCAGAGTGGAAGCAGCAAAATTTCTTTGTTAAAATAATTAACGAATTGCATTCGGAATACCCACAAAATAATATTTTGGGATTAATTGTTGGAAATTTAAAAATTCCTCCCAGCAATCACCTTAAGCAAATAACTCTTGAGTATGAGCAAATGAAATATATTTATGCCGCCGCTGATATTTTGGTAAATACTTCTAACAATGAACCGCTTGGCAGATTTGCGGTAGAAGCAATTGCTTCAGGGCTTCCCATAGTTTCAGTCGATGGAGGTGGCGTTGAAGAAATAATCAATCTTATTGGAATTGGCAATATTATAGAAAAAGCACAAATTAAAAAATTTACATATTTAAAATTACAAGAAAGTCAAACCACAAAATTAAATCAAGCAAAATTAATCACTATCAATAAATTAAAAGATTTTTTTGATAAAACAAAGCCACAATAAGACGAATGTGCTGAGAAATAAGGATAAAGAACACGCAAGGAGACTTTGTATTTCCTAAATTTGTGTTAACATGTTGGATTTCCCCAAAAGGGGTTTAGGTGATTTTTAATATTCAGCAAACCCTATGTAGAATAAATTTGATTCACCCGTTTTAATTAAATTTTGCAACATGAGTCATTTTAGGGCATCAGCTGCTGGATTTATTATCCTTGCTTATCGATTAACATTCCAATAGATTTACTTATTCGGTTCATGACCTCTAACATCTCTTTTGATGGATAAGTCTTCATCACTTCTTTGGTTTCATTATTGATAACTTGTGCATAGAGTTCGCCAGAGTCTTCATAGACAGCAAAGCTTATTGATTTATTGAATTGATTCATAACATTATCAATTCCCTTAAAAGCATTTTTTAACGCTTCTTTTTGTTGTTCATCAGTGTTTTGTTTATCATTGTTAGCTTTTGCTTCGTTTGTTTTTTCGATAGTTTTTAGCGATTCAACCGCCTTTGTCCTTGTCGCTGTTACAGCTTCAGATACTTGTTTGTTGGTTTGGTGAAGTGGTTTTGCCACAGCTTCCGCAATTTTGGGCGCTACATTTTGCATTTCTGATAATGTTATTTCTACCATGATATACCTCCCTTGGTGGGTTTTACCCACCTAATTAAATTAAAAATTAAGAATTAAAAGTTAAAAGTTAAAAATGAAGGTGCTTTTGATAATTTTCATCATATAACTTATAAAATTCAACAACTTTAAAAAGATTGCCAAGAGCTATAGAGAGGTGCTGCAAGATACTATTTTGCAGTTAGCCCCCAAGCTAATCTCATTATTCAAACTCTTGACAATTTGTATCATTTACGATTAGGTCATTTGACGATTTAGCAAAAAAAGCTAAAAAAAAAACATATTTCTCCTGTATATTACAATTAAAGAAACAGATTTTATTTAATAGCAAAAGGAGAAATATGTTATGGGAGAAAATAGGTTAAAGGGCAG
>CAMZKK010000017.1 GCA_947311175.1 uncultured Planctomycetota bacterium
CTTAGGGGGTGGCAGAACCAGTCGCCTTTATCAAAAACTTTATACCAAAGGATTGGTGCAAAATATTTACAGTTACTCTAGCACTCCCGGATACAATGCTGGAAATTTTGTAATTAGTGCAGTGTTTAAACCAGAATTAATCGTTAAAGTCCAACAATCCATCCTTGATGTTATTTCCGATATTAAAGAAAAAGGGGTAAGCAGAGCAGAAGTAACTCGTGCCTGTAAGCAAATCACATCTACTTACACTTTTGGATTAGAAACCTCTGAATCTCAGGCAAGCGATATTGGCACAAATGTATTAATTACAGACAATCCAAATTTTACCACTCACTACCTTAATGAGCTTTCCTTAGTAAAAAAAGAAGAGGTTATGGCTGTTGCAAAAAAATATCTTACCAACAATAATCGAACAATTGCAATTCTAAAACCAAGAGTAAACAAAGCCGACAAACCAAGCCATACAAAGAAAATCATCAAGAATTACCCAACTGAAAAAATAATCTTAAGAAACGGTTTGAAATTGATTTATGGATATGATCCGAATGTCAAAGAAGTGCTTGTTCAACTATCTTGCCTTGGAGGAGTTAAAAGTGAAAACAAAGACAATAATGGAATTTGCCGATTAATGTCAACTTTACTATTAAAAGGAACTAAGAAAAAATCGGAAGAAAAAGTCAATGAGGAAATTGAAAATATTGGCGCAAAAATATATACCAACAGTGGCAACAATTCATGGTATGCCGGAATCAAAATCCTGCCTGATGATTTTGAAAAAGGAATTGCTTTATTATCTGAAGTTACCCTTTCCCCTGCTTTTTCCAAAGACAAGTTTAAAATAGAGCAGACACGACAAATTCAAAGAGCCAAAAGTATCGATGATTCATGGCAAGAAGAGGCCTCGAAATTTTTCAGAAAAAAATATTTCAAGGCTCATCAATACTCACTCCATCCTATCGGTAATTATAATTCACTTTCTAAGATAACGGTTGATAATATCAAGAAATATTATGATAAAAATCTTAGCACGGAATCAGCAGTATTAGCAATCTTCGGTAATATAAAAAGGGACAAAGCTGTTGAGCTCGCTGAAAAATATTTTCTAACATTACCACTTCCGCTTATGCCGGATGAAATAGAAAAAAATACAAAGGTTGAGCCTGACGGAAATTTATATTTAAAGATTAACAAAAAAAATCAAATTGTTTTAACCTATGGATTTAAAGGTGAAAAATATGGGAGTAATGAAATATATGCTATCGATATCTTTGACTGTATAATCTCAGGATACGGCTATCCATCCGGTTGGCTACATGAAGCGCTACGGGGAAGAAATGACTTGGTATATCTTGTCCATGCCTATAATTGGGCTGGCTTAGATACAGGGGTATTTCAAATTCTTACCCAAACAAGCACCAAAAATGTCTTCCGGGTAATGGCTAATATTGATAGAGTTTTAAAAAGAGCTGCCGCTAGAAAGATTACAAAACTTGAATTTGAAAATGCCAAGCAGACAATCTTAATTAGTGATGCCCTCAGTCGTGAATCTCTTTCTGCTAGGGCCACCCGAGCATCTTATGACGAGCTATATGGAAAAGGCTTTAAATATGGTAATGATTTTGCAAAGAACATCAGAAAAGTGACTTTAGAAGATGTCAAAAAAATTGCTGCTGCCATCACAAAAAACAAAACCATTACCGCTACTGGAAACAATGACGGGATAAAAGAAGTTGAAGCTTATTTTAAAAAATTAGACCCAGCCAATGCTGACAAAATTTTCATCGAAGGGAAAACCCCACAAAGCAACAATAATGAATTAGAAAACAGCAAAAAATTTAATGCTCCTGAATTAGAGTAAGATATTACCCTTTACCTTTGATTTACCAATATTGTTTATAATTTATAAGGAATAAAGAATGCACAACAAATCATCATCAAACTTAATTTTATCAATCATTGCCATTTTGATATGTGTCGGAATTTATATTATGGTAGACAACTTCGATTTACAAAGAAAAAGCCAAATCGAGCTAATGGAGTCTATCAAAAGAAACACCTCTGCAATAAGACAATTAGGACAGCAAAAAATAAATGATTCGGCAACCTCTGCCACCATCAACAATAAGCACAACAAGCTATCTAATTTTCACAATGCATCATTATATGACAAAGACGCAGTTGATGGCGGTTCAAGAATATCGGCAACCAGTAGTTTCTCAGGAAATTTAAATTATATAATAAATAATGAAGGAACCGTCGGCAGTCTATGGGATAGCTGCAATGACTCACTTGGAGCAAGAAGTTATAAAAATCCAAAAATATTTCAACCGAGATTAGCAAAAAGTTGGAAGGTATCTGCTGACGGTAAAGTATACACCATTGAATTACGCAAAAATGTAAAATGGCACGATTTTACAGATCCTATCACTAAAAAAGAATATACAAATCTTGAGGTAACTTCTGCTGATTTCAAATTTTACATAGATACAATTAGAAACAAAAATCTTCCGTGTGATCCAATTAGAAATTATTTTAAAGATTTGGATAAGATAGAAATAATTGATAAATATAATTTCAAAGTAATTTGGAAAGAAACTTACTTTAGGGCACTTGAATTTACCTTAGGACTATCTCCCCTACCTCGTCAATTATACCGACCTGACAAAAATACCACTGATGAAGAATTTGCCGAAGATATGATAAAAAACAAAGTTGCCCGCAACCAAATAATTGTTGGTTGCGGTCCATATATTTTTGATAAATATATCAAAGGTGACAGAATTATACTAAGGAGAAATCCTAATTACTATGGGATAAAACCAAAGATTGAAAAACTCATTATAAGAGAAATAAAAAGCCCGGAAAAACAATTATTAGAATTAAAATCCGGAAAACTTGATGCAATGGGACTTACTTCTGTTCAATGGGATAGGCAAAGCAACGCTCCTGAATTCAAAACCGTCAGCGATGACATCGAAAACGGAAACAAACTATCAACTGAATATAACGAAAAGAAAAAACAAGCATTGAAAAACGGTATCATCTACGGAGATAATAAATTTGAAAAATTTCTATATCGCCGTTTTGCCTATAACTTTATTGCATGGAATATGCGTCGTCCACTCTTCGCCGATAAGATGGTAAGGAGAGCATTGACCCATTGTGTTAATCAGGAAAAAATAATCAAAGAGGTATTCTTAAATCTCGGAATTATAACCACAGGTAACTTTGTCCCCCATAGCCTTTATTATAACCACACCATTAAGCCATTTTCCTTTGATATAGAAAAGGCGAAATCAATCTTAGCAAAAGCCGGCTGGAAAGATTCTGATAATGACGGCATCTTGGACAAAGACCTAAATGGAGATGGCAAAAGAGAGCCTTTTGAATTTACATTCTTGTCTATTCAAAATCATCCGTATCAATCACAATGGGGACCAATCGTTAGTGAAGATATGCTCAAGGCCGGAATTCGAATGAAGATAAAACAAGTTGAATGGTCGGTATATACAGAGCAGACTGGTAAATTTGACTTTGATGCCTGTAGCTTTTATTGGGGTGGAGGAATTGAATCAGACCCATATCAACTTTGGCATAGCTCTCAGGCAGACAAGAAAAAAAGTAGCAATATTGCCGGTTTTAAAAACAAAGAAGCTGATAAAATTATGGAGACAGCAAGAAAGACGCTTGATATTAACAAACGGATTGCCCTTTATAAAAAGTTTCACCGCATAATTCACGACGAACAACCATACACCTTTATCTACTGTCCAAATGCAAAAACTGTGCAGAGCAAAAAGTTCTACAATGCAATTGTTTACCCTCTTGGTATGTCACCGTCACTACAATGGATTCCTAAAAGAATGCAGGAACAATAATGCACAATTATATAATTAAGCGAATACTTTTGCTCATCCCTACATTTTTAATAATAACCTTTATTACTTATGCAATGATGAGAGTAGCCCCAGGTGATCCGATTAAGGCAAACTATTTAAGCGGTAATTCCGAACAATCTTCAACCATTGATGAGACTTCCGGTGAATCAGAGTCTGCAAAATTATTCAGAAAAAGATTTTATCTTGATCGACCAATCTATGAAGGTTATTCAAGATGGTTGTGGGCAATTGTTAGGCATGGTGATTTTGGAATATCATTAACGGTAAATCTCGGCACACCCGTAATTGAACTTTTAAAACAACGAGTACCGGCAACCTTTAAATTAAATTTAATCTCAACCGCAATAATTTTTTTAGTTGCAGTCCCGTTTGGAATATATTCGGCAGTAAAAAGAGGAAATGTTATTGACCGAACCACCACTACAGTTTTTTTCTTTCTTTACAGTTTGCCAACATTCTGGATTGGACTGCTGATACTAATCTTGGCATCTAAATATTTACCAACATGGCCAACCTCTGGACTTACCGCCCACACCAAGGGATTTGTCCCTTACTGGGAGCAATGTTGGTTAACGGCAAAGCATTATGTAATTCCCGTGCTGTGCTTGAGCTATGGTGG
Organism: uncultured Planctomycetota bacterium; assembly: GCA_947311175.1. Lineage (GTDB taxonomy): Bacteria > Planctomycetota > SZUA-567 > SZUA-567 > JAFGNG01 > CAMZKK01. The sequence goes on from CAMZKK010000017.1 coordinate 4,519, forward strand.
CTTTGCCGGTCTTTCTCGCTATGCGAGGGTTGGCCTGCTCGATGTCATTCAACAAGACTACATTAGAACAGCAAGGGCAAAGGGTTGTAGTGAATATCGAGTAATTCTAAAACACGCTGTTCGTAATGGATTAATTCCAATCATTGTAATCCTTGCCGGAATAATTCCCGGAATGATTGGTGGTTCGGTAATTATCGAATATCTCTTCGGAATCAAGGGAATGGGCGACCTTGCCCTAACCGCGGTTAGCAGTAGAGATTATCCGATAATTATGACAACGATGGGAATCAGTGCTTTATTAACATTGATTGGATTGTTCCTATCAGACCTTGCTTTGGCTTTATGTGACCCGAGAATATCTTATGGAAAAAAATAATATTTCATATTCCTACTGGCAAACAGTATGGCATCAATTTAAAAAAAATCAAGGGGCACTTATTGGACTTTGCTTTGTGATTGTTCTGTTTGCAATCGCATTTTTTGCTCCATTTATCGCAGAAAAAAGACCATTTATTTGGATGACAGATAGTGGAACGACCTTTCCTTTTTTTAAAGAATTTTTTGCACCGACAGAAGCTCCTGAATGTCTGTTAGAAACCAGTTATAATTATATCTTATGTTGTTTGGTTGGTTTTGCTATTTTGAGTTTTTTATTAAAACGAATGAAAAAAGTTTATCTTATTTTTGCTGTGACAATCCTATGTGCAATTCCCTTTGTCACAACCAAACGAAAATTTGACACAAACTCATATAAGCAAATGATGACTGAGGGTAAAGGATGGGGATTGTTTCCAATCATAAGATACGGTCCGTTTGAACAAGGATTCGGAATTCGCATTCCACCAAGTTGGTATCACCGTCAAAACAAGTCTAATCACAACTATCACTGGATGGGAACCGACAAGGTTGGGCGAGATGTCTTAACAAGAATGATTCACGGGACAAGAGTATCATTAGCGGTTGGAGTTTTATCGGTTTTGATTTCCACAATTATCGGAATTATTATTGGTGCAATTGCCGGTTTTTATGGAGGAATGGCTGATATTGTAATTTCTCGAATGATTGAAATCATAATCTGTTTTCCTCAATTTTTTGCCATTATTACCGTCGTTGCCATTATGGATGAACGATCAATCTTAAATATAATTTTAGTAATCTCATTATTTGGTTGGACCGGAATTGCAAGACTTGTGAGAGGTGAAGTTTTACGGGAACGCTCCCTTGATTATGTTACCGCCTCGATTGCCCTCGGGGCAAAGACAACAAGGACTATCTTTCGTCATATTTTACCCAATTCACTATCACCGGTTTTTGTTACAATGACCTTTGGAATTGCCGGCTCTATCCTAATGGAGTCGGGACTGTCATTTCTTGGTTTTGGGGTTGACATCCCAACTACAAGCTGGGGTGAGCTACTGAATCAAGCAAGAGAGGCACCACAAGAATTTTGGTGGTTGGCAATCTTTCCCGGCATTCCAATCTTCTTTACCGTAACCATCTATAATTTGGTTGGGGAAGGTCTAAGAGATGCAATGGATCCAAAATTACGGGAGAAGGCATAATGACACACCTACTCGAAGTAAAAGATTTACGCATTCAATTTGGCAAAGGTGAGAATCCGGTCAAGGCGGTCAATAATAGTAATTTCTTTATTGATGAAGGTAAAACCATTGCCTTAGTGGGAGAATCAGGCTGTGGAAAATCAGTAACCGGACTTTCGCTACTTCGTCTCATTGAGTATTCCGGTGGAGTGATAACTAATGGTGAAATTCTTTTTGAAGATAAAAACCTAATGGATATGACAAATAAAGAAATGCAAAAAATCCGAGGTTCAGACATTGCAATGATTTTTCAAGAACCAATGACCAGTTTTAATCCGGTATTTACAATTGGCGACCAACTAACCGAAGTTTTATTGATTCACCAACAAATATCTTTTGAAGATGCTTGGTTGAATGCAACCGATATGCTTAAAGAAGTTGGCATTCCTCTCCCTGAGCAAAGAATGCTTCAATATCCACATGAGCTATCAGGAGGGATGAAACAACGAGCAATGATTGCAATGGCATTACTCGGAAATCCAAAACTGTTAATTGCCGATGAACCAACAACAGCCCTTGATGTAACTGTTCAGGCACAAATTCTAAATCTATTAAAAAACATTCAAAAAAAGCATCGGACATCTATTTTGCTAATTACCCACGACTTGTCGGTAGTTGCTGAAAGTTGCGAACGAGTATATGTAATGTATGCCTCAAAGATTGTCGAATGTGCAGATACGGTTTCTCTTTTCAAACAACCGTTACACCCATATACCATTGGATTGTTTAATTGTTTGCCCAGCATCAATCGACAAGCAGAGAGATTAGATACCATTGAAGGAACCGTGCCTGATCCAAAGGATTTTCCAAACGGTTGCAAATTTCACCCACGATGCAAAAAAGCAAAAGATATTTGCAAAACAAAAGAACCACCACTTAAAGAAATTAAAAATGGAAGAATGTGTGCCTGCCATTTTGTAGGAATTTAATTGAAAAATGGAAAATTGAGAATTAAAAATTGAGAATTAAAAATGAAGGTGCTTTAGCTATCGCTAAAGGAAAATTTGATAATTTGTATCGCCAATATTTCTCTTTACTGTCAGCACAGACGCTCAATGGGTGCTTGTAATGGCGAGTAAATGAAAATTAAGGATTCCATTTTATTAAAAATCGCTCGTAGAGCTTCCTTCATTGTTCATTGTTAATTGTTCATTGTTAATTGTTTGGAGACAATTGTGAAAGACATACTTGTAAGAATAGACAACCTAACCAAACACTTTCCAGTAAAAGCAGGACTTCTTGGAAGAGAGGTTGCTAAGGTCCATGCGGTTGATGATGTCAGTTTTTTAATTCCTAAGGGGAAAACCGTTTCAATTGTCGGAGAATCAGGTTGCGGAAAAACTACAACGGCTAGGACAATGCTTAAATTAATCGAGCCAACAAACGGTAGCGTGTTTTTTGACGACGAAAATATCTTTACAATGCCGGCAAATGAATTGAGAGAGTTAAGGCAAAAAATGCAGATTATCTTTCAAGACCCGTATGAAAGTCTTAATCCTCGAATGACGATTGAGGACATTATTGCCGAAGGTATGATAATCCACAACGACTTTAAGAAAGAAAAAATTTCAGAAAAGGTCAATGAATTGTTGGTCAAGGTTGGCTTGTCCCCTACTTATAAAAAAAAATACCCGCATGAGTTTTCAGGTGGTCAACGACAGCGAGTTGGAATTGCAAGAGCGTTATCAACCAACCCTGAATTCATTGTTTGTGATGAAGCCGTCTCAGCACTTGATGTTTCGATTCAGGCACAAATTATCAATCTACTGATAGACTTGCAAAAGGAAATGGAACTAACCTACTTATTTATTGCCCACGATTTATCAGTGGTAAGGCATATTTCCGATCGAGTAATTGTTATGTATCTTGGTGAAATTGTCGAAGAAGCAGATTGTGAGGAATTATTTAACAACCCACTGCACCCATACACTAAGGCACTACTTGCAAGCATCCCCTCCCCCGACCCAAATAATAAAAAAATCTTTACCCCCCTTGAAGGAGAACTACCTAGTCCCACCTCACCACCAAAAGGATGCAGATTTCACACCCGCTGTCCAATGGCTGACGAACAATGCAAAAGAACAAAGATAACAACAATAACCAACAAAAATAACCATCTTGTTAAATGTGTGAAGGTTAATTGCTAATTTAATTGCTGGTTGTTAAGTTCGCTGATAACTGTGGAATTTAGGTTTAAGGCTCAATCGGCCAAGCATAGAGAAAACAAATTATAATCAATACACTGATAATCAAATTAAGCACAAGCATTAGGTGATGATAGTTTGATTGTTTTTTCTGTGATTTTGTAATGAATTTTTAAACAAAATCCTACCAAGTGCAGAAAACGAAAACATAAAATTGAAGGCACAAGGCTCATTATCACCACAACCCAAAACAATCCAGTTATCATAAACAATA
>CAMZKK010000018.1 GCA_947311175.1 uncultured Planctomycetota bacterium
CTGATACTTCCCATTGTCATGTGGACCGTGCCAATTAGTCCGGGGTTTTTACCATCTTTTGCGGTTGTTCCTTGTAGAACCAAAGTCCTCGCAGTCGTGAGGGCTTTTTTTAGATTTCTCGATTCAATGGCATTGGTTAGTTCAAATCCGGTTAGTGATTGTGAGTCTCCCATAAATTCTTTGACATCTTCAATACCTATCTCCGGGATATTTAAGGCGAAGATGCATAGTTTGTCTATTTCTGAATTGATGGCTGCTGGATTTGCACCGTAGATGGTGAAAAGCATACTTGCTGCATCACTACTTATTAAATGATTTTTTGCTTTAACTGATTCTTTAATCCATGCAACCACTTCGCCTTCATATTTGAATTCCGGGCATTCTATTACCATTGAATTTACCAGTAATTCTTTTGCTATCTTTCGACGTTTATCAAATTTATCAATTTCAAGGACAAGATACATTCCCTTGGTTGGATTTGCTGCATATTCGGCAATCTTTTCTAGGTTGCTTTTGCTGTTTTTTGATTCATCATTAATTTCACCTTCGTTGTTTTTACTTGGAAAGAGAAATCTTTGTGCTTGCTTTACTATTACTAATTTTTCTGTCGCAAATAATCCATAACTAGAAAGTTCTTCGATGATTGCCGATGCTTTTAACTGTGACTCATTGCTGCTGGCTGGTCCATGAAATGTAATAGTAGCAATCTCAGGATTTTTAGAGATTGCTATATGTTCAATAGTGGATAACGCCTTGTTGTGAAAATAATCTTGTCCGCTAAAGATTATCGTTACCGCAGAGAGTCTGCCTGTGCGGATTGCTTTTAATTGATTCTTGAATTCTCCGATAGATGCGGTCTTTTTCTTTGCCATACAGTTATTGCGTAGCTATGGGCTCACAAAGATATTCAAGTATCTTGTCGATTGCAGAGTGCATACCTCGGCGATGAACAATCTTGTCAATCTGTCCATGCTCAAGCAGAAATTCAGAGGTTTGAAATCCTTCAGGGAGTTCTTGATGAATTGTTTGCTCAATAACTCTCGCTCCGGTAAAGCCGATTATTGCTTTTGGCTCTGCAATAATAATATCACCAATCGCTGCCCAACTTGCCCATACCCCAGCCATTGTTAGTTTTGTACAAATTGAAATAAATGGTAGTTTTGCATCGTGAAGTTTACCAAGAGCTGTGCAGGTTTTTGTCATCTGCATCAAGCTAAACAAGCCTTCTTCCATTCTTGCTCCGCCACCAGTTCCCGAAACAATAATGACAGGTAACCTCTCCTTGATTGCATCTTCAATTACTCTAACAATCTTTTCCCCCATTACCGCACCCATTGAGCCTTGAGCAAAAAAACCATCACTTGCGGCAATAGCTACTTTTCGTCCTTCAATAGCTCCGACTCCACACACCAATGCATCTGGCTCGCCGGTAAGTTTTCGATAGCGATTGATTTTTTCGTCATAGGTTTTTAATGCCTTAAATTTAAGAGGGTCTTTGCTAATGATGTTTGAGTAGCGTTCTTCAAAACTATTTTCATCAAGGGTTATCTCAATCCTTCGTCTTGCACTTACTTTATGATGATAATCACAATGTGGGCAAACGCCAAGGTTGTCATCTAGGGTTTTTTTCATCAATAGTTCGGCACAATTCTCACACTTTGTTCCATGTCCATCGCCTGAGGTGATTGGCATTGTTTTAGGTTTTAGACCAAATTCTTTTAGGCCTTTAAGTATTCCCATATTTTTTATCCTTTATCCTTCGTCATCAACTAGAAGATCCCAGACCATCCAGCCTTTTTTAAAGTCAAATAATTGCCAGATAGAAGGGTTATCTCCTTCTAGCTCTGTGCCAAATGATATTGTTGCACCAAATTTTGGCAATACTTTATTGCAAAAAACTGTTAAAACTTCTGCTGATGCAAGAACGATAATATTTTCGGCATTCATTCTAATTTCTTCCATAAGGTGTTCTACTCTGCATTCAACCTCATACATTGATTCACCAAGTGGTGGGGTGAACTTATATGGATTTGCTCTCCAGCGTCGATAAGTTCGGGCAAATCGTTCTTGTACTTCAACCCAATCAAGAGCTGTCCACGCTCCCATATCGAGAGGTAATAAATCCTCGCAAGCTGTATGTTTTATCTTCATTTTATTTGCTATTGCTTTGCCGCAACTTATTGCCGGCTCATTAATCCATGAGTAAATTTTTGTTGGTTGCCATTTGGCATATTCTTCGGTACAGCTTAATATCTTTTCCATACTTTCTTTTTTCGGTGGAATTTCCAAGTGGCTGAGAATCTTTGTATCTCGTCCCCATTTGCTAGCCGGCTCTTCAATAAGAACTATTGAAATAGTCATCTACAAACCATTCATCTCTTTAATCGCCACAGACATATCTTTCGCACCGAATGAAGCAGTGCCGGCAACAAGGTTGTTTGCACCGGCAGAAATAATTTCACTTGCATTTTTAGGACCAACTCCGCCATCTACCTGGATTTCCATCTTAGGATTACTTATAATTTTTTTTATTTCTTTTATTCTTTCAATAGTTTCAGGGATAAACTTCTGTCCTCCAAAACCAGGAAAAACCGACATTACCAAAAGGCGATCAACTTTATCAAGATGTCCTTTTAGTTTTTCAACAGGCATATCAGGATTAAGGCTTAGACCTCTAATTAAGCCCAAATCACCTATTTTATCTAAGATTGATTCCGGTTGAGGGCAGACCTCTAAGTGAATGGTTAGTCCGTCAGCTCCGGCATCTGTAAATGACTGTAAATATTTTTCCGGTTCTGAAATCATTAAATGAACATCAAGGTGCATCTTTGTTATTTTTCTAATTGCCGCAATAATCGGAGGACCAAAACTAATGTTTGGCACAAAATGACCATCCATAATATCACAATGGAGCATATCAGCTCCGCTGTTTTCAGCTCTTCTTATTTCCGATTCAATATTTGCAAAGTCGCAAGCAAGTAAAGATGGTGCAATTAATACTGACATAGTAACTCCTGTTTATTAATAACGATTTCAAATGATTTGTTTGATTGTAAATCTATTCGGATAAGTTGTTATGTCAAGCGGTTGTATGGACTAAAATCCAAATTTCACAGTTGATGTAAAGTTTAGATTAATTGCGAACAATTAAGGTTCATTGACTATCACTGAAGGAGGTTTGATAAATTTTGATTTATCAAAACCACTTAAACAACCGATAATAAAAGATAGATGTCTTATTTCGAAATGAGTTTGCATGGTTATTGATAATGGTTTTGTTTTTAGTAACTTCAAATCAGGGGCTAAGGTTGAGTCCGTTGGAGTGGGTGCTGATAGCAGATTATCAAATTTAAAAAATGGGGATATTGTTGATGCACGAGTAATTAACGACCTCGGTGATGGCAAATACAGTGTTGAGGTAATAGAAAATAAGGGTGAGGGAAAAAATTATAAACTAAACTTAAAAAGCAATACTTCACTTGCTGTTGGTTCTGAGGTAAAGATGGAGGTTAAGAGTTCAGGCGAGCAACCGGTTTTTGATATTATTTCTACCGACAACAAGACTTCGGCACTTGGCTCAATCTCAATAAATATTAATGATAAGGGAAATACGGAGATTGTTGTTCCGGTTGATAGTATTCCTGAAAATATTAATCTTCAACAACTGAAGATTAAAGAGATGTTGTTGATTCAATCAGCTACTGGTGGTAGGGTATTGATAAAACTTCCAGACAGTAGTTTTTTTTATTCAGACAATAATTCAATTAATCAAAATTTGTTAAATTTACTACAAAAGTCAACCTTTGAAAACGGCATTGATTTGAATATTAACAATGCAAGTATTAGACAAAAGGTAGTCATCGCTTCACAAATTTCAATTCAAACTCCACAAGGAGTTGTGAATAAAGAGGTTCATCTCGGTGGCGAGATTGTTATTCAGCCAGGCTCACAAGAACATATTAGCCGTAAGTTATTAGTAGCTAACGAGAGAGTAAATGCTAGTGTTAGTAATAGTAGTCTCGGTAAAATGTCTGTTGTTGCAAATGGTAGTGAATATGATATTAATGTTAGTGGCAAAATAAAATTACCTACTAATTCAGAAATTGTATTGATTCCGAATCCGGCTGTTATGACAATTGAGGGTAAAATCCAAACAAAACTCCCAAATGTTCTTAAGTATTCAGGATTAGCAACGAATAGCCCAGCACAAGTTGCATTAGATAAAATGATTACCGAGGTTGGACTCAGCCCAAATACTCAGACCAGACAGGCAGTAACCAGTCTTCTTGCAGAACATGCTCAACCAACAAGAGAAAATATTCAACTCACCATTTCGGTTGCAACCATTGCACAAAATCAAGGTTCAAATGCTAGCTCACAGGTGGCAACAAATGCAATGATGAAGGCTGCCTCACATCAAATAGCTCACAACTTTCCATTGATACCATCTTTGACTAAGGGACTTTCGCAAATACTTCTTCGAGGTGAAGGTCTTAATGCAGAATTAAATAATACTGTCGAATTAATAAAAAATACAACAATCTTGATAAGCGATACTACCCAAGCTACAGATATATCTAAAAATACAACATCTTCTTTGCAGGCAACTTTCGAATCTCTCAATAACTCTATTGGTCAATTAGAAAAAATAAGTGTTCCCCTTGGAGAATATAACACCCCCGATTTACTTGCTTCATTTACCGGTTCCCTCGCAGGTTCTGAATTGGCATTAGTAAGTTCAACCCTTGAGCAGGGGATTGCGACGTATTTGTCGGGAAATCCTACACTAAATTTATTTGATTCAATTGTTTCAATATTGACATCCGAGCTTGGGTCTGAGCAAAATTCTTTTTCAGCAACTGTACTTTCAAATACCGAAAGAGAGGTTTTGTCATTATTGCGTTCATTGCCGGAAGGGAAAGACAATACGTTAGCAATTAAGGATTTGGTGGGTCGTCTTACTCCAGAAGGTAAGCATAATGTGTTACACGAGATAAAGCAGCTTGAGCGTTTGGTTATTGAGGAAGATACCGTTATCAATCGAATTGTGCAGGCACATCGAGCAGTAGATTCTATTATAGAAAAAGCGGCTGCTTACAAAGCTGAAAATATTGTTGGGCATCATAAAGAGCCAACAGTATTTATCGCAGAGATCCCATTTCATTTGGGTGAAGACAGCGGTGATGGAAAGTTGAAATTTTACGGGAGAAAAAATAATCAAAGTAAGAATAAAAATTGGAATCATCGAGTAGTGCTTGATTTGATAATGTCAAATCTTGGACCGGTGTTAGGAGATATGCGGTTTAGTGAAGATAGGTTAAATATAACTATTGGTATTGCTGATGAAAATTCTGAAAATGTGATTTCCGAAAAAATCCCTGAGTTATCGTCAATCCTTCAAGGAAAGGGTTTTGATGTGACGGTATCAGTAAAAGTGCTTGAACCTGAATCCTCGGAGCAGGGCAGCCATTCTCCAATTACGATAAAAACAACGCTAAATAAAAATGACGACAAAACAATCCATCATCTCGATTTGGAGGTATGATTTTGCATCGTCGGGTGGACCAGGAAATATAAAAAATGTATAAATGCAAAGATTTAAAAAAACGCAGACAGCTCGCTCTCGCCCTTCGCTTTGATGAAGAAAGAGAAAAGGCTCCTCGGGTCATCGCAAAAGGTAAGGGGAGTATTGCAAAAAAAATAATAGAAATTGCCAAAGAACAAAATATTCCGATTAGAGAAGACCCTGATTTGATTGAAACTTTGTCTAAGTTAGATTTGGGTGATTTAATCCCCGCAAAACTTTATCCGGCAGTGGCTGAACTCTTGGCATTTATTTACAGAGTAAATGGTAGCACCGGAAAGTAAAATGTAAAAATATTTTAGCAGTTAGTTTTTTTGTGTCGTGCTTGTAAAAATATGTGTGGTTTTTTTTGAAAATACAATATATAATATTTTTCTGACCATTTAATTCACAAAAGAGTATGAGGCAAGATACAATGGATGAAAAACAAAATAAGGTGGATGAAATAATGCCAAAAACTCAAGAAGAGCAGAAAGCATTGCATTCAATTTTTGAGATTTTATTCAAAGCAAAGGGTGTTGACTTTTTCAATTATCGACAAAACTCCGTGGTGCGTAGGGTGACTAGGAGAATAGGGATTTGCAAGCAGAATAGTTTTAAAGAATATCAAGATTTGCTAATAAATAACCCTGAAGAAATTGAACTATTGTACCATGACTTACTTCTTTCCTTTACCGAATTTTTTAGAGAACCTGCCACCTTTAAGAGTCTTAAAGAAAAAGTCTTTCCGGAAATAATAAAAAACAAATCTACGAAGTCATTGATAAAAATATGGGTTCCTGGATGTTCTACCGGAGAAGAGGTTTATTCACTTGCTATTTGTCTGTATGAGTTCCTTGGAAATATCAAATTAAAAATACCTTTTCAGATTTTTGGTACAGATCTTGTTGAAAAAAATATTGATATTGCTCGTGCTGCAATATATCCAGAAAAATGCAAAAAAAATCTTTCTCAAACCCATGTCGAGCGTTATTTTGAAATCACAGCTTGTGGTTTAAAGGTGGCTAAATTTATAAGAGAGATGTGTGTCTTTGCAACTCAAGATGTTACGCAGGATCCACCTTTTTCTAAAATAGATCTTGTCAGTTGTAGAAATATGTTGATTTATTTCAGTACTGAATTCCAGGAACAAACCCTTCTGCTCTTTCACTTTTCCCTCAAACCAGATTGTTTTCTGTTGCTTGGATCTTCTGAGGCACTAGGTGATTGCTCTTATCTTTTCAATGAAGTAGATCAAAAAGCAAATATTTATTCAAAGCGGGTGTCTTCTGTTAAACCAAGATATCGGTTTCCATTTTCATCAAATATTTCTAAAACTACGATTGGTGCTACTCGTCGTGGCGTAAGAAATTCTTCAAATCTCGATATCTCAGATCAAGTTGATAAAATCCTAATTGATTGTTACGCTCCTTCCTCGGTGCTGATTGATTGTAATATGCAAATTAGACAGTTTAGGGGGCAAACATCACCTTATTTGGAACCGGCAACGGGGGACGCGAGCCTTAAGCTGTCTAAAATGGCGAAAGATGGTTTGATGCCAGATCTTTATGTTGCGATAGAAGAGGTCAGAAGAACTTCAAAACGGGTGACCAAAAAGAATGTAACTTTTAGTGATGGAAATAATAGTGAGACTGCGACGGTGAATCTCTCTGTCTTGCCAATTTTTGAATCACCTAGTGATGAGGTATATTATCTCATTCTATTTGAGGAGATAGATGAACCCGTAGTTTGTAATCCTAAATCTAACAATATAGTTAATGATAATTGTAGGGATAAAGATAATGAGAATGAAATAAAACGTCTTAGTGTGGAATTGCAACAGGCGAAAGAGCATATGCAGACAATCATTGAGGAAAAGGACGAAGTGAATCAAGAGCTTTGGTCTGCTAATGAAGAGGTGCAAGCGACAAATGAAGAATTGCAGAGCCTTAATGAGGAAATGGAGGCTGCGAAGGAGGAGCTTGAGGCGAGTAACGAAGAATTAAGGACACTTAATGAAGAATTAAAAAATAAAAATAACGAGGTTGTTTCCGCTATGGGGTTTTCTGAAAGCCTTTTGGAGACAGCGAATGTTCTTGTCGTTACGCTTGATTCAAATTTAAAAATCATTAGATTTAATAAGTGTGCAGAAGAAGTGACTGGATATAAAAAGGATGAGATTATTGGGAAAAACTGGATTGATATTTTCATCCCCAAATATGACAGTAAAAGCATTCCTGGAATTTTCTCTAAGGCACTTGATGATTTTCCAGAGCTTTCTTATTACGAAAATAATATTTTGCTAAAAAATGGTGAAGAACGTCTTATTGGTTGGAGGAATAGTGTATTGAAAGATGCCGAAAAAAATATCATCGGCATGTTGAGTATTGGTACAGATATAAGCGAAAATAGAAAATTAGAGGAACAGCTCCGGCAATCCGAAAAAATGCAGGTAATAGGACAACTCGCAGGTGGGATTGCTCACGATTTTAATAATCATCTTGCCGGAATTATGGGTTATGCCGATATTTTAAATGTGAAATATCGAGATGACCCAGAGGTCGTAAAGTACGCGCAAAAAATAATAATGGGCTCTGAAAATGCCTCAAGTTTAACCAGCCAACTTCTTGCCTTTGCTCGTAAAGGGAAATATCTCTCAATCCCCGTAGATATTCATCAAGCCATTGATGAGGTTATTGATATTCTCGCTCATACCATAGATAAAAATATTGCAATAACTAAGGTGTTTTTTGCAGAGTCTTCAATTGTTCTTGGTGACCCCAAACAATTACAAAATGTTTTATTAAATATTTGTCTAAATGCCAGAGATGCGATGCCTGACGGCGGTAAGCTTATTTTTGAAACGGAAATAATATCTTTGAGTAGAAAGGATTTGAAATCAAAAATAAACGATGTTAGTTGCGGACAATATCTTGTTGTTTCGATAACCGACACAGGTTGTGGAATAGGTGAAGATGTTAAAAAACATATTTTTGAACCGTTTTTTACAACAAAAGATATTGGTCAAGGGGCAGGGATGGGACTCGCTTCTGTTTATGGCGCAATAGAAAACCATAATGGTTTTATTGAGGTTGAAAGCACTTGCGGTGAAGGTAGTTCCTTTAGGGTGTTTTTGAAAATTCTTGAAAGCAAAATGGATGAATGTGATGAGAAATTTGTTTCAACCAAAAAAGGAAAAGCCAGTATTTTGTTGGTTGATGATGAAGAAGTGATTAGGGAAATTGCCTCGGGAATTTTATCAGATTCAGGGTATACAGTAGATGTCTGTTGTGATGGACAAGAGGCGGTTACTTATTTTAAAGAAAATTATAAATCTATAGATTTGGTGATTCTTGATATAATTATGCCTGTTATGAATGGTCGTCAATGTTTTTCAGAAATGAAAAAGATTGATGATTCAGTAAGGGTGTTGGTCTCTTCCGGGTATTCACTCGAGGGTGAGGGTCAGAAAATCCTTGATATGGGGGCGAAGGGGTTTATCCAAAAACCATTCCGTTCCCATAAATTATTAAAAGCTATCGAAGAGAATCTTGATTCGTAAGTTGATTGTCTATGCTTGCGTGTTTTGTGAGAAATATTTGCTCATTAATTCTGCATTAACTGAATAATTTAAGTTAATGATGGATTTTATCTGTCAGAACATTTTTTGTTTTCCTCAGTTATGACTATAAAAAAATAAAAAAAAGTTTTTTGTTTTTTTATTAAAGATTTATGTTTAATGTCCGCTAATATAGATGTAATAGTTTAATTTGCCTTTAAACTAACTAATTAAGAGGAAATAAAGATGAAAATTGGTGGATTTGGTGAGCTTGAAAATATCAGACGAGCAATCAGTCGTGACAACGCTCCTACGAAAAGTGATAAAAAGGATAAGACCAGTCAGCTTAACGCTGTTAGTAAAGATGAAGTTCAGGTTTCAGACATAGCAATCGCTCTTGGTAAATTAAAAAATGTTCCTGAAATCAGAGAAGATAAGGTTAATGAAATCAAAGAACAGGTTGATGCAGGCACTTATCTAACACCGGAAAAGGTTGAAAGTGGAATCAGGGGATTACTTGGAGGTTTGTAGTCTAAGTTAAATCTTAAAAAAAGAGGGGCATACATTTTTTTGTGTGTCCTTTTTTTATTATATAAAAATAAATTTTTCGAGTAGTATTAACCTAAATTCCGTAGTTGGAATTTAGAATAAATAATGAATAATTAACAATTAACAATTAAGGAAGCTTTGCAAATATGAAAAAAACGGTTTTCCTGGATCGAGACGGCACTATAAATCATGATTCCGGCTATCTCGATTCACCGGATTTGGTGACACTTATTGATGGGGCAGCTGAGGCGATAAAACTAATGATGCCATACTATAAAATAATTGTGGTATCTAATCAATCGGGGATAGCACGGGGTTTTTTTACAAAAGAAAAAGCTGAATTGGTTTTTGCAAGAGTGCGTGAGTTGCTTGCTGATGAGGGTGCGGTTTACGATGCCGAATATTACTGTCCTCATGGCAAGGAGGATGACTGTTTGTGTAGAAAACCACGCCCCGGAATGGTGTTTAAATCAACTTATGACCATATGTTGAATTTGGACAATCCATGGATGGTTGGCGATCGTTCAAGCGATATTGAGTTGGGTAAGGCAATTGCGGCAAAGACTATTTTGTTGCCTGAGTCGGAAGATGCACCAAAGCTCAAAATGGAGCCGGATTATCGTTGTGATTCTCTTTTAGATGCTGCTAAATTAATTCTCAAATGTGATGGAATTTAATACGTGGTAATTTATTGACACAAACTCCATATGTGTTAAACTGGAATTAATAATTAACAATTAATAATTAATAATGAACAATGAAGGAAGCTCTACGAGCGATTTTTAATAAAATGGAAACCTCAATTTTCACTTACTCATCGAGTGCCTGTGTGCTGGCAGTAAAGAGAAATATTGGAGATACAAATTATTAAAATTGCCTTTAGCGATAGCTAAAGCACCTTCATTGTTAATTCTTCATTATTAATTGTTAATTAAATTCCGCATTAACTGCGGAATTTAGGTTAATTAACATGTTTTTTTAGGTGAAATATGAAATATAAATCTATCATCTTTGATCTTGATGGAACTCTTCTTGATACCATTGAAGATCTTGCCGATGCTGCAAATAAAACCTTGGGGATATTGGGATTTCCTTCTCATCCTGTAGAAAAATATAATTATTTTATTGGCGGTGGAGTTAAAAAATTGATGGAGCGTGCCTTGCCAGAAGGCAAGAGAGATGCAGAAACTTTACAAAAAGCGGTTGAAATTCAACAAAAGACATATGCCGAACATTGGAATAAAAAGACTAAACCGTATCTTGGGATTTTGGAATTGTTAGCAGAAGTCAAACAGCGGCGAATAACAATGTCAATTCTTTCAAATAAGCCTGATGATTTTACAAAATTATGTGTTTCGGAGCTTTTGCCAATTAATTTTTTTGAAATTGTTCGAGGAGGCATGGAGGGTATCCCATTAAAACCTGACCCTGCCAGTGCATTAGATATATCAGAAAAACTTAAAATAAGTCCAAGAGAAACCATTTATGTCGGTGATACAGATGTAGATATTAAAACAGCTCTTGGGGCAGGGATGTTTGCCGTTGGCGTTTTGTGGGGATTTAGACAGAAGGAAGAGCTTTTGCAGGCTGGGGCGAATAAAATAATATCTTCTCCTGAAGAATTGCTGGAAATTTTATAAATGAATTTGCAGAAACTATCCCTATCTTTTGACAAAATACCATCATTAAAAATCCTTGTCCTCGGTGATGTGATGGTAGATATGTATGACTTTTGTTATACCTCGTCTTCTCGGCCATCGCCGGAAAAAAAAGACAAACTGGTATATACTACTCACAAGACAATCAAAACCCTTGGTGGTGCGGGAAATGTGGCTGCAAACCTTAGTGCATTAGGCGTTAAGACAAGCCTGATTTCTGTTGCCGGTAATGACGGACATTGTTTGACTTTGCAGAAATTAGCAGAAGATGCAGGTATTTTGCATGCCATAATTAAGGATGAGAGCAGACCAACAACGACAAAATTTCGTCTTTATATTGATGATGATTATATTCTTCGTCGTGATGATGAAAAATGTAATGAGATTGATGAGGGGGTTGAGAACAAGATATTTGTTGAATTTATAAAGCAGATTAATGATATAGATGCAGTTATTATTAGTGATTACAATAAAGGTTTTTTTACCAAACATAATGCCCAAAAAATTATAGAACAATGTAATCTTTTAAATGTGCCGGTGATTGTTGATTTTAAGCCGAGCAATTGCGGGTATTTTGAAAATGCTGATATTATTGCACCTAATGAGTTAGAGGCAAAAGAATTATTGGCAGGATTTAATGACTGTGGAAATCTAAAATCAGATATTTTAACATTATACAAAAAACTAAATTGTAAAAATATTGTTGTAACCCTTGGTAGGAAGGGTATCTGCGGTTTTGATGGCTGTAATTTTTTCAAACTCCCTGCCTTTGAGGTAGTGGCAGTTGATGTTGTTGGTTGTGGAGATACTGTTCGGTGTTGTCTGGCGGTAGCTTGTTGTTTGGGATTAGAGCTCAAAGAGTGTGCAGAGCTTGCGAATGCAGCAGCATCGGTTGTTGTTACAAAGACCGGAACTGCAACACTTAATTTACAAGAGTTGAATTTTATTATTAAATAAAAGGAGGGAGTAGATTGCCTAAAATTAATGAATTACAAGAAGGAATAAGTGTTGAGGATTTTTATGCACTCAAGGACATATCGTTGAGAGATACCCGCAAAGGGGATCAATATCTTAAATTGACACTGTCTGATTCAACAGGTTCGGTGTCGTCTAATTTGTGGCGGGTTACGGAAGGGGAGGACAAAACTGTTCAGGATTTATATCCAGTTCTTATTCATACCGAGGTTGTGAAGATAAGAGCTAGGGTTGAAACCTATAATAGTGCAACGCAGTTAAATATTGAGCGAATAAGACCAGCTACTCCGAGTGAAATTAATGATGTTTTATCTACGCTTGTTGCAGAAACTCCGCTTGATAAAGATGAGTTACTTAACGAGCTTTTGACCTTGGTAAATTCTGTAAAAGATGATGACTATCGAGCTATCCTTAAGGCGTTTTTTGATAAAAAAGAATTTGTTGAGTCATTTGTCAAGGCTGGGGCAGCACGCTCATTTCATCATGCATATCTTGGCGGACTGCTTGAGCATACCGTATCAATTGCAACAATGGCTGCTCAGTATGCAAAAAACAATCCAGCGGTTAGATGTGACTTGTTGGTTACTGGGGCAATCTTCCATGATATTGGTAAATTAAAAGAAATGTCGATAGGGACTTCAATTGAATATACAGATGAAGGTTCACTGATTGGACATCTCAACTTAGGGGTTATGATGGTTGATGAAGCGATAAAGAGAGAATTGCCGAACTTTCCGGAGAATAAAAAGCTTTTGATTTATCACCTTATATTATCACATCACGGGCAATATGAATATGGGTCGCCGGTGCTTCCGGCAATTCCAGAGGCATTTGCACTTCATCATCTTGACAATCTTGATGCTAAAGTTTTTGCTGCAGTGAAAGCAATTAATAATGACATTAATGAGGTGTCAACTTGGACAGATAGATCATTTATGTTAAACACTAAAATTTATAAAGGATAGTAATGGATCTTGACGAATGGTCTAAATGGCAACAAACAATCCCTGAAATTGTTGATTGGTTTAGCGATGAAATTAAAAGTAAAGACTGTCCTCTAAGGGCAGATTGCCTGAATACTATCGAAGAACATGCTTTTAATTTGACAACAAAGCAATTTGACGATTTTTTATCTATGCTCACCACCTTTACTCTTCATAAGCTTGACGATAGTGATATAGAGCTTATGATTAGGATAATCTTAGAATATAAAAATGGGAGAGGCGCTACCTCGCCACTAAGAGAAATCGGGAGAAGGCTTGCTACTGAGGCGGAAAAACGTCATTATGTAAAGGCAGGCTATTTACTTCCGTTTCGAGAGATTGTAAATGCGGAATTTAATTAGGGTTTGCTGAATAGACAAAATCAGAAACCACCCAAAATGCCAAAATTCGATAATTTTCTATTAAACAATAAGAATAAATTTTC
>CAMZKK010000019.1 GCA_947311175.1 uncultured Planctomycetota bacterium
CAACATTTGTTAGTAGTTCGGGAATTGTTCTTGTTAGTTTTTCAAATGCCTTTCCTAAGACATCATTCTCTGATTCAATCTTATCTTTACCGGTAAAATCTCCATTTGCCATCTCATCAAGAAGTTTGGCTCTTCTGCTGGCAATTTCAGCTGTATGTCTCATTTCCTTGCCAAGTCTCCTGAGGGTCCAGTTTATTCCTGCGGAGTCTATCTTGTCAGTTATTTTTATCGCTGCTTCGGTATCACCGACAGTTAATGCTCGGTTTGCCTTTAGAACATTTATGAGAGGTTCAATAATCTTCTTTTGATATCTTAATAAAATCAAGGCTGCAACAATTAGCAAGAAAATGACGGTAAAGATTCCGCCTTTTATTGCCAAAGAGTGAACCCTTTTTTGCGTTGCGGTCTTCTGGGCATTTACAGTTTCGTCAATATCATCGATATAAACCCCAGTCCCGAGAATCCAACCAAGTGAGGGGATTGCTTGCACATACGAGAGTTTTGGCTGAACACCATCTTTACCTGGTTTTGGCCAAACATAATCGACAAATCCTTCATTATTATCCCGACAGACATCAACCATTGCCTTGAATAGATTTTCTTTCTTCCCTAAGGCACAATTGAATTTTTCCAAATCAAGAACCGTGCCGTCAAGGGCAGGAGCGGTTGCGTGCATTATCATTTTTGGATATGGGGTTGACATATCATTAATCCAAAAATATCATGTCTTCCCGTATCTCATCCCCTTGACCATTGATTTTATATCTTTTTTTGCATCATCAATAGCATCGTCAACATAAATTCCGGTCCCAAGAATCCAATCCCAATCTTTAATCTTGCGGACATACGAGAGTTTTGGCTGAAGACCGTCTTTTCCGGGTTTTGGCCAAACATAATCGACAAATCCTTCATTATTATCCCGACAGACATCAACCATTGCCTTGAATAGATTTTCTTTTTTGCCTAAGGCACAATTGAATTTTTCCATATCAAGAACCTTGCCATCAAGAGCAGGAGCGGTTGGGTGCATTATCATTTTTGGAAATGGGGTTCCGGTATCATTAATCCAAATATAGCCTGACTTGTTGTAGCGGAATTTACGCAAGAAGTCTTTAGCCTGTGTTTGTGCCTCTTCGGTGCTTAGCTTACCAGCCTTTACTTGTGCTCTTAGTGAGTCAATAAATGCTTCACAGGTATCAATAACATTTTTTAATGCAGGACCATATTGTTCCTTTATATAGCCCCAATCCTTTGCCTTTTTCATTTGAGACTCTATTGAAGAGCAGACCAACCCTACACTGTCTATTAGTCCTTGTTTTTTTGCAGTGAGTTCTTTCTTTCTGAATTCGTTAATTCTCTTATCTGCATCTTGATAAGTAGTGTAGGTATAAAATCCACTAATTAGAGCAGCTATTCCAATCATGGCTAAGATCAGCGGTATGATTAATTCTATCTTTAGGCTTCGAGCTCGAACAGGTCTATTGCTGATTGCATTGTTGTTATTTTCCATAATCTTCCCTTTCTTCCTTCAAAAAGTTTAAAATATTATTTATTAAAATATAGCATATTGCAGGGTAAAGTAAAATGTTTTTAT
The DNA here is from genome assembly GCA_947311175.1 of uncultured Planctomycetota bacterium. Lineage (GTDB taxonomy): Bacteria > Planctomycetota > SZUA-567 > SZUA-567 > JAFGNG01 > CAMZKK01. The sequence continues at coordinate 1,595 of CAMZKK010000019.1, forward strand.
TAGGCCAAATATTTATAATTAAAATTATATCCCAATAGTTTTTTTGTCAATCGTAATCTTGTCTAATGTCTTTTCGTTTACCGTTACGCCAAAGCCTTTTCTTGCGGATGGGGGGGTGATACATCCGTTTTTTAGTGGTGCAGATGCCCCACTTGCCGGATCTTTTTTAAGAAGTATTTTAGAAAAGGGAAATTCATGATGGCGTTGCGGACCAATGGCTGTCATAAATTCTTGTTCTGCACCGGTTATAATAGAGGTTTCTCCTACTAATACCCCAATTTGACAGCTCAAATTTGCTTCTTTCATTATTTTGTGCAATTCGAGGCAACCATTAAAACCTCCACATTTAGCAAGCCTAATATTGAAAATGTCGCACGCATGTTCAGCTATCAATATTTTTGCATCATTTCTCGTGCAAAGAGACTCATCAGCCATGACCTCAATCCCACTTTCTTTTTTTATTCGAGCCATTCCCTTTATATTATCAGCTTTTACCGGTTGTTCGATTGATGAGATATTGTATTTTTTTAAATAATCGCAGTTTTTTAAAGCGGTATTTGTATCCCATGCCGCATTTGCATCAGCTCTGATGTCGGTATTTTTACCAAAAATTTTACGAATTGCCTGTAGGCGTTCTTGGTCGCAATCTAATCCGGTTTTGACTTTTATGTCTGGAAAATTTAGGTATTTAAAAATCCGGGCAATGACTTTTGTTTTAAAAATGCTTTTGGTGCCAATTGGCCCTGTGCTTTTAAAAATTGTATCTTGGGCTACCTGCGAATAGTTTTCAATAACATTTCTGGCAGGTTGATTGAACGCCTTACCCATTGCATCAATACATGCCAATTCAATGCCGGCATAGGATGCGGTGTGTCTGCTTCTGTCTGCATCAGAATAGATGTCAAAAAAGGCAGGAAGAATTTCTTTGTAGTTGTTCAGCTCAATATCTTTTACCCGTGGCCACCAGCGTTTAAGGATGTCGTGCCATACCGAATCAATGTCTTCACCAGTTAAATAACTTCTCGGAATTGTTTCGCCGTATCCGACTTTCCCACATTCGGTAACAACCTTAACAATTATACTACTACCTTCTTTTCTACTGGCAAGGGCATGGGTGTATTTTAGTCTAAAAGGTATTTCAACCTTTCTGATTTCAATGCTTTTAAATCTTATCCCCATGCTTATTCCTTGTGTCCTTCTTTAGACAATTTATCTTCAATCATTTTTAATAATTTTCGGTTTGCCTCAGCCTTTAGATTTAGTTTTTCTGCAGCAGTAACCACAACCCCATTGATTTCTTCTATTTCACTCTTGCCGTTACCTTTTGCAAAATCTTGTGACATACTACTTTTACCGGTAGCTTCATTCTTGGTTGAAAAAGCAATTAGTCTCCTTGCAAGAGGGGCGGGTAGACTCATAATTTTGGCAAGGAGGGTTACTTTGTAGCCAGGTAAGTCAACAGGTGTTATGTTGGATTTTTTCATTACCTCTGCACATTCGGCAAAGGTTTGCACCGCTAATGTTCCTAACTCTTTGTCATTCATAATATCTGCGGTGCTTAATCCTGAGATTGCGTTAATGGCATTAAACGCCACATTTAGCATCAGTTTTGACCATTTGATATTTTTGCCATCAATTTCAAAGGTAACCTCTAATCCGGTATCTTCTATGATGTTTTGACACTTAACAGCATGATTGAGGTCTTTTTCTTGCCATGGGCCAAGGGCAATTCCTCCCTTATCGCTACTGAGACTAACCTCAGCAGGAGCGTCAAAAGACAAATATCCGCATATTGCACCAGCAATAATTGGATTGTTTGGTAACTCGTCAGCAATTAATTTTTCATTAGAAATCCCGTTTTGCAAACATAGGATTGTTGTCGAAGTATTTATTATCGGTTTTATTTGCCTTAAAGCATCTCTGGTGTCATAGCTTTTTACACACATGATAATCAAATCTGCCTTATCTTTGTATTCTGAAGGAGAGGTTAGGGCGGATAGATTGTTTCTTATCAATTGATAACTATTTCCAATATGCAAGGTTAAACCATTTGTGTTTATTTTATCTACATGGGGCTTTCTTGCAATAAG
>CAMZKK010000020.1 GCA_947311175.1 uncultured Planctomycetota bacterium
CCGAGTTGTTTGTTCGAGCAAGGTTTGTTGAAAGAAATAAACAAATAAAGTATTTGCGTTCGATAATTTTATCTTACCCCACAACTAAATTTGGCATTAAGGCAAAAAAAGAACTTGCTAAAATTATGAACAATATTAGAAAAGAACAATCTCTTTTAGCAATAAGAGAAGAACAAGAGCAAAAGCAACAATCGCTTATGCTTGAACGAGAGCAACAGCAAAAACTTGAAGTTGAAGCAGAAAAATCATTTAGGTTGGTTCGTTTGGTTGAAAAAATCCCTGAACAGTATAGGGATGCCCTCAAGGCATTTCTTGATAACCAAAAATTTTCATCAACAAAGGTTTTTCAACAAGCAAAAGTAGAGCTAGCTGCTGTTAAAAAAAGATTGGCTGATGAAATAAATAATAGTGCGAAGGTTAAGGCGATTGAAATTGCAACTAGAAAGTTTAGGATTCTTCGGCAAGAGTGGGTATATGCTCTAATGGGAAAAAATTTTTCTAAAGCATTAAATATGATATTGAAGTTTAGTGATGAATATAATTATCCGGAAACGAAAGAGATGGTTCTGCCGCTTTTGGCTGATACGAAATTGATTGCGGATTTTGATAATATCCTATGCTACGCTCTTGAAGGTTTGCTGGATAAGAAGGTAAAGTTTAGATTTAAAAATGAAGGAACTATTCGGGGGCGACTGATTGCAGTGGATATAAAAGAAAAAAAAATAATATTAAAAACCATTACCAATAAAAAAATTTTGCGTAGAATAAAATCTTTGTTGCTTGCCGACAAGCATAAGGTTATATTGTTTTCTGCAAAAGATAAAGATGCTTCTCTTAGAGTTAAAACTATGGTTGCACTTTCTTTATTAATTAATAAAAAAACTACTGCTGCAAAAAAAATGTTTGCAGGCATTAAGACAATGGATTCGTATGTGAATCATCATGAACTTTTAATTAAGGATTTTTTAGTATTTAGACAAGGAGAGTAAGATGATAAAGAAAATAATTGTTGGATTGGGTGTTGGGTTGTTGCTGCTGGTAATAGGGGTTGCGGTTTTAGGTTACCTTGCCGTATCTTCATTGGATACGATTATTGAAACAGGAATTGAAACTGTTGGTTCTGAGATTGCCGGAGTTAAAATTACGGTTGATAGTGTTAGCATGTCGCCATTATCAGGGATTGCTGAGGTAAAAGGTTTTGTGATTGGTAACCCAAAAGGGTATAAAAGCGATTATGCAATGAAGCTTGGCAGGGTTAAGATAGCGATTGATTTGGCAAGTTTGTCAACAGATGTTCCAAGAATCAAGGATTTTGTAATAGATGGCACTTCTTTGGTGTGGGAAGGTAGTTTTAAGGGAAGTAATCTTTCGAAGATTCAGCGGAACGTTGAGGCGTTTATTGGAGAGTCTGCAGATAACAAGGATGAGAAAGAGCAAAAGATTATAATAGAGCATTTTTTGATTAAAAATAGTTCGGTTAAGTTAAGTTTAACTGCATTAAAGGGTAAAGGACAGGAAATTGCACTTTCCGATATAGAATTTAATGATATTGGTACTGAAAACAATGGGGCAACCGCGAGAGAGGTTGTCTCGAAGGTTATGCCGGTTGTGTTCAGAGAAGTAGGTAAAATAGCTGCAACTATCGGCGTAGGGACAGCTGTCGGAGGTCCTATTGGTGGAGCGGTTGCGGTGCCGGTTACTGAAGGAGTAAAGAAAGTCGGCTCTACAGTAAAAGAAGTCGGAGGTAATATTAAAAGCGGTATTGGAAAATTATTTGGAAGATAAATCAACATGAATCGGAAAGGTTAGTATCTTTGTGTTTTGTTGCTTGACCTAATTTGCTTGAACATCATTATATATTAAGACCTTGATAGATACGCAATTTAATTGCAATTGACGGTTGAATTTTTAAGCATTTATAAATAAAAAAAAACAACAAGAAATGGAACTATTTCTTTATAATGAAAAATAATAATAAAGCCAGTCTTAGACGGAAACGGGTTATTGCTGTTACCGAAGCCGGAGCGAAAAAACAAAGCGTTTCTTTGCCTAGGAGAAGAAGAAGAATAACCTCGAAAGCACGTGATTCATTTACTCAAAATGAAGTTGATTATTGGGGAGTAAGCCCGAATGAAGGATTTATGGGCAAACTTTTATGTCAACCTGTTTATTCATTTCGATATACAGTTGGGTGTAAATTAAAAATGCCTTTTGCTGAAAATCAACCATTTACTTGTTTGATAAATGCAGCGAAAAATATTAAAAGTGAAGATTTTGAACATTTAGCACTATTTCTTCTTAACAATAATATGAGATATGTTGTCTGCACGGGAATTGAAGCAGACAGACTCGCAGATGTTTTGAACGAAATTCTTTTTGATGGTTCTTTTCACCAAGAAGGAAGAACTGCGGTCGTTACTAGTCACGAAGATGATCCTATTGAAGAGGTTATGGAATACTTTGCCCTTCCTTCTGGAATGGCTCCAGTGAGCTTAATTGTATCAATTGGCAATAAACGAACATTTAAAACCATGCTTGAAATCTTCAGTACGGTTTCAAAAAGGATGAAGGTTGCACTCTCTTGTTAAATAAGGGCAATGGTTATGACATTAGGTGATAGGAAGCAATCTCTTTATCAAAAATTCAACAACTACGGTCAGGCTCATGTTTTTGCACACTATGATAGTCTAAATGAATCAGAAAAAGATTTGTTTTTGGATGAATTAAATAAAGTTGATTTGGAGTGGGTTGAGCAGAGGGTTAAACAATATACAGCGTCTAAGAATAATATTGCTGTAGAGCAAGAGCTTTTACCAGCTCCAGTTGTTGCTCTTCCTAAAAATGAGATAGATAATGCTCGGGTTGAGGTTGCAGTCTTAGAGGGTGAGGAAGCTTTGCGTTTGGGCAAGGTTGCAGCATTTCTTGTTGCCGGAGGTCAGGGAACAAGGCTTGGCTTTGACGGCCCTAAAGGGTGTTATCCGCTTGGAATAAAAAGTGGTAAAACATTGTTTCAAATCCATGCTGAACAAATATTAGCCAGAGCTAAAAAATATCAAACCGTTATTCCTTGGTATATAATGACAAGTAATATCAACGATAAAGCAACTAAAAGTTTTTTTGCAGACAATAACTTTTTTGGGTTTGCGGAGAGTGATGTAATATTTTTCACTCAAGAAATGGTTCCTGCAGTTGATTTTGCAGGTAAATTAATTTTAGAAAAACCAAATGATTTAGCGATGAATCCAAATGGTCATGGAGGTTCATTTGTTGCACTCAATAGTTCCGGTGCTTTAGCTGATATGAAAAAACGGGGGATAGAAGTTATTTCATATTTTCAAGTAGATAATCCCTTGGTTACAATTTGCGATCCTATTTTTGTTGGTTATCATCTTCTTGCAGAAGCTGGAATGTCTAGTAAGGTTCTGAAAAAAAATAACCCTGAAGAAAAAGTTGGAGTAGTTTGTTTGATTGATGGCAAAACAACTGTAATCGAATATAGTGATCTCAGTGAAAAAGATATGTATGCCAAAGATAAAGATGGTGAACTTAAATTTTGGGCAGGTTCGATTGCAATTCATATGTTGAGTGTTGACTTTGCGGAAAGCATTGTAAAAAAAGGTTTGCCGTGGCATATTGTAACTAAAAAAATCCCATATCTTGATGAAAATAAAAACCTTGTTATTCCAACTGAAAATAATGGGATTAAGTTTGAAACCTTTGTTTTTGATGCTTTGCCAGAGACAGAACACTCAATAACTATGGAGGTAGAACGAGAGAGAGAATTTGCGCCGGTAAAAAATAAAACCGGAGTAGATAGTGTAGATTCGGCAAGGATGTTGTTGAGCAATTACGCTATGCAAATGTTGAAAAATGCTGGAGTAAAGGTGCCGATTGATGCTGAGGGTAATGCAAAGTTTGCAATAGAAATTTCTTCTTTATATGCCTTAGATAGTATGGAATTAAAAAATAAGATAGATGTAGGGTTTGAGGTTTCGGAAGATTTAGTGTTAGATATAATTAATTAAATTTCAAAATGTGCATTTATGGATTTTTATTGTTTACAATACAATTTATGTTGTGAAATAAATAGAATATATCATAAGATTATTGAGATATTAATAATGTAAAAATGTTAAAAAGGATAGCAATGGGTCTTTTTTCAAACTTACTCAACAGTAGAGAAATAGCCAGACTTGAAGAATTGGCAATCCGCAGTCCAGCGCCATCAATATTTATTAGATTGAGTCAGTTGTATTTAGAGATTAATAACGAACAACAAGCTGTGGGTTCAGTAGAGCGTGGAGTTGAGCATTTTCCTGAAAATAAAGAGTTGATGTTGGCAAATAAGAAATTTTTATCAGCCAAGCATCAGGCAGAAAAAGAGCAGATTGTCCTAAAGATTGAGCAATATCCCAATCCTGCATTATATGTAAAACTTGCTGCTATTTATTTAGAAGAAGATGATTTTGAAAATTGCAGAAAAGTATGTAATGACTGCTTGGAGCATTACAAAAAAAATGCTGAAATATACCTAATCTTGGGTCAGTTAGAGGATAGACGTGGTAATCTTGATGAATGCATTGCGATGCTTGAAAAAATAGCTGAACATGATAAGTTTAATTATACGGGACTTTTTTTTCTGGCTGAGAAATATAAAGAAAGAGGGAATCTTGATTCTGCCGAAAAAGTATTGAATGACATCTTGTCCTTTTCTCCACAAAATCAAAAGGTAATAGATTTTCTCAGCACCTTAAATTCTCCTGTTATCGAAGATTCGAATGAAAAGAAAAATAATGTAAAAATGGTTTCAACCTCCTCTGCAAGTATTACCGGTATTCGTCAGCTAAAGAAATCTTTTATTAAGATTGCTGAGGTAGAGGGCACAAAAGAATGTATCTTGATGGATAAAAATGGGTTGGTTATTGCTAGTAATATTGATGACAAGAATCAGGAAGAGCTTTTAGCTGCCTTGGTTACTAATATTTACCGCTCATCAGAGATATGTAAAGGTTCATTGTTGCTTGGCGATTTTAGAGATGGAATTATTGAAAGCGAAGGCGGAAATATTTTTTTGATGTCGGTAGCGGATATGCTTATTGCGGTATTTGCTGAACAAACGGCAAGAACCGGTCTTCTGCAGCGAGCAATCCATAATTTTGCCTTGAAGATAACACAGGGTTAATAGGAGTTATTATGCAAGACATAATAGAAAAAGTAAATAAAACCGCTGGGGTTAGAGGCACCGCAATCATTGGTTCCGGTGGATTGATAATTGCGGCTTCGGTTGCAGACCAAGACGACAACACGATTCTTGGTGGAGTAATTTCAAATTTATATTCAGAATTGTCATCTACTTTAAAAAAATTAAAAAAAGGAGAGCTTTGTCGATGTGTTCTCTCCGGCACTAATGGTCATGCCGTGCTTATTGCGATAAATGAAAATGTTTTAGCAGTAGTTTTGCTTCGTAAAGATGTAAATATTGGAATGGTTTTGGTTGAACTAAAAGATTTCGCCAAAGAGATTGCTGAAAAAATTCAGCTTTAAATTTATTAAAATCGGAGGAAGTATGGTTCAAATAAATTTTGCATTACGTGAAGTTAATTGCAAGATTGTCTACTACGGACCGGGACGAAGTGGCAAGACTACCAATCTTGAGATAGTGCATGCCAAGGCTCCTAAGGATAGTCGTGGAGAAATGGTTTCGATTGCCACCGAAACAGACAGAACGTTGTTTTTTGATTTTTTACCACTTAATCTTGGCACTGTTGCCGGAATGAAAACAAAATTTCAGCTTTATACTGTTCCCGGGCAAGTATATTACGATGCCACGAGAAAGTTGGTTTTGCAAGGTGCCGATGGAGTTATTTTTGTTGCGGATAGTCAAAAAAGTATGCGTGAGGAAAATATTGAAAGTTTAGATAACCTTGCTAAAAATTTAGCTGAGAATGGGATTAACATTAGTGAAATTCCATTAATTTTGCAATGGAACAAACGAGACTTAGAAGATGTTGATACTCCTGAATATCTAAATGAATATCTAAATAGGTATAATAGCCCGAGCTTTGAGGCGGTGGCAGTAAAAGGTGATGGCGTATTTCCTACCTTAAAGTCCTTGGCAAGTTTGGTAATAAAACAGATTAATAATGCACAAAATCTTGAATCAACCGATGTTCAGCCTAAACTGCAAAAGAAAGAGGTCTTGCCGTCACCAGAAAAAGTAGATGGTGAAAAGAATATAGCTAAAACAGAAACCTCTACCTCTATGCCTCCTATCTCGTCTATCAACAAGTCTAAAGTGGAAGAAAAATCTAATGCAGAAAAACTTGCGTCTGAAAAGCCACCGATAGAAAAGGTGGAGGCAGGAAAAACAAAAAATGAAAACACAGAAGTTTCTTCTGTTACTAAAATCGAAAATCCTCGGGAACCTCAGCCAAATATTCCAGTAGTGGAAAAGGATGGGCAGCCGAAATCCAAAAAAATAAAATCAGAAGAAACGACTATCAAGACTAAATCAGTTTCGCCTAAAAAGGCACTCAACCCAATTGCTGCTGAGTTAGAAAAGAAGAAGGCTGAGAGAGAGGAGCAAGAAAAGCAAAGGACAGAGCGGATTAAAAAGAATGCTCGTAGGCCGGCAGGGACAACTGATTGGAAGAAAATAATAATTTTAGCTGGATTATTTGTGGTTATTCTCGCTGCCATTCTTGCAGCCATTTATTTTACTAAAAACTAGGGAAAGGGAGAGGTTATGGCACAGGAAGAGCGTTTTGAAAAAAAATGAAAGACAATCGGCTGGTATTTTATGAAGACGATATTCAGGAGATTGATAAAGTTTTAGAAAAGTTTATCGCTGCTAGTCAAGCAAGTTGTGTGTTGCTTGTTGACCTTGAGGGTCACTTAGTTACCAAAAAAGGCTTTACCGATAAGCTTGATACCACTTCAATCTCGGCATTGATTGCCGGTTCGTTTGCGTCAACCAGGGCTGTTGCTCAGAAATTAGGAGAGGCAGAGTTTTCAGTTCTGTTTCATCAGGGGGTTAATGAAAATATCCACATTAGCTTAGTTGCTGACCGAGCTTTGATTGTTATTATTTTTGACGATAGAACGACAATTGGAATGGTTAGAATGTATGCAGAGCAGGTTTCAGAAGGTCTTAAGAGTATTCTGGAATCTATTTCTGAAAGAAAAAATGAAGGAAGAGAAACCCTGTCCAGTGATTATGCAAATGAGGCTGAGTCCCAAATTGATAATTTTTTTGAAGAAGGTTAATTGTAAATGTCTTTTGCCGGCGACCTTAATTCTTTTTCATTGGCAGATGTTTTTCAAAACCTGTCAAACAATCAACAGACGGGAGTGTTGAGGGTATTTGATAAAGATACCGAAAAACATCTCTTCTTTTCTGAGGGTAGTGTAAGGACGATTTCTACCGGCAAGTCACGGTGTGCCAGAATAGGGCAAATTTTATTGGCACGAAAGAAGATTACTCGTCAACATCTCGAAGGTGCATTAGCATCCCAGAAAAAAGACAAAAAACTCCTTATCGGGGAAATTTTACTTCAACAGCAATCTTGTGATGCGGTTGCAATTGAAGAGGCACTCAAATTTCAAATTACTGAAGAGGTGTATGATCTCTTTAATTGGAATCAAGCTCGCTTTGAATTTTCTGAAGGCTCGATGGGTACTTCGATTTTTGGTAAACGTAGTCGAGTTAGTGAAATTAAATTAAATACGGCAAGTTTGATAATGGAGGCAGTTAGAAGGCTTGACGAATGGGGGCGAATCAATTCGCTCATTCCATCACTAGTGATGGTTCCTAACAGGATTAATAAAATTCCTCCAGGGTATGAATTCACAGAAAATACTAAATCTATCTTTGAGTATTGTGATGGTAAGCATACCATTGACTCTATTTCTATTGATAGTTGTTTGGGAGTATATTCCGTAACTCAAGGTTTGGTAGTTCTTATTCAAGACGGACTTGTTCGTGATTCTGAAATTTCTGAACTAAAGGCAAATGCAGAGTCTTTGGTGTTGGCTGGAAATCCTGAAAAAGCAACTTTTCTCTATAAATGGATTTTTGAAATAACTGAATTTGATAAAGAAACTGCAGAATTATTAATTGCCGCACTTGAGGGTGCCGGTAGCTTGATTGAAGCTGCAGAATATTGCCGAATTCTTGGCAAGTTTAATATGGATAACGGAATGTTTGTTGATGCCATTACCGCCTTTGAAAAGGCTGGGAAATTAGCAACCTTGACTGGTACAGATATGGATCGTCTGGCTGAACTTTATATCGTTTGCAAGCGTGAGCAGGATGCTGAAAATATTTGGTTGGGACGGGCAAGAAGTTTGCTTGATAGTAAAGAAATTTCAGCAGCTCTCTCTGTTTGTAGTAAGGCGTTGGAGTTTATTCCTAATTCGGAAAATATCGTTTCTCTTAATGCGAGAATTTATCTTGATGCCGGAAATTCTCAATTAGCAGCAGAATGTTATGAGCGTTTGGCAAATATTTATGATGCAGATAGAAATACTAAAGGGGCAATTTCCGCCTGCCGAAGTGTTCTTAAATTAGATGCATCTCGAACCGACATTCGAAATCGAATAGAGTTATTGCAGGCAAGAACAACTCTGAATAAAACAAAAAAAAGAAATCGAGCAGTTGTTGTTGCGATTTCTTTTTTATTTTTATCTATTGTTGCGGGGGTTGTGTTTTTTGAGGTCTCTGCTCAGAATTCTTATTCTGAATTAAAGAAAAAGACTAACAAGGTAATGAATGAAGTAAAGAATGAAGATGTCCCTTTTATTAAAATAAAAGAAGAATTGGAACTTCAGATTAAAAAATGTAAAAATTTTAAACCTTATTTTTCTTTGACAAATTTCAAGATTATGATTGATGATAAAGTGGCGTTGTTAGAAAAGGCACTTAAGCAATTAAAGGATAATGAACGAGTTCGTTTGGCAGAAAATGAAAAAAATGATAGAGTAGCTTTTAATAGAGCTATTGCCTTGATAAAAATTGGTAAGGCAAAAGAAATTGCAAAGGCAGATGCTATTTTGCAAAAGATAGTATCTGCATCGCATAACAATGAATGGAAGATTAAAGCTGAAAAAGAGATTGCAAAGATTCAACTTTCACAGCAAGAAGCAAAAGAACTATTTGCTAGTCTCAAAGATAAAAACTATGCCGAAAGATTTTTTATTGTAAAGAAACTTTATGAGAAATTTCCTTTTTCAAAGTATGCAAGAAAGGCAACGATTCCGGTTAAGGTCACGGTATCTCCTTTGCTTCCGACATTAGTCTTGCTTAATGATAAAAAAATTGGAATGATTAAAGATGCAGGTCTTGTGCTTGAACTTCCCATTTTTGGTGGTTTTGAGATTAGCCTTATCAGAAAAGGTTTCGGCTCTCGCAACGGTGAAACTTTATGGCAAGGAGATGAGAATTTTATTGATTCTATAAATAATCCTAATCTAAAAATTAAACTGAAGCGCGTTTGTAAGTGGAAGAAAGAAGTTGGTCAACCGATTTTTTCCAATCCGGTGTTTGAAGATTTATTTTTGGCTGACAACAAAATTGAATCAATATTTGTGGCAACAGCCCATGGGGCCGTTATTGCTTATTCTGTAATAACTGGTAGAGAACTCTGGAGATATTATGATTCGAAGGAGAACTTTGATTTTAGGTGTTCTCCATATTTTAATAAAGATAGAATTTATATTCTTGATTATTCAGGTAGGTTGGTTTGTCTTGAAAGAGCAACGGGGAGGATTATTTGGCCGATGAAGGGAGAAGATAATGCAGAGTCTTTGCACAGTAGTATTTCAAACAGCCCTAAGTTTGTAAATCTTTCATTCTATGAGGACAAGTTATTTTGCTTGGCAGGAACCAATAATGGTAAACTGATTTGCTTGAGTACCGAAAGAGGAAAAATGAGATGGAAAGCTTACAGTACCGGCAGTAAGCTTCCAATAACCGGAAATATTGTATATATTGATGGCATTATTGTCTTTGTAGATGGTTTAGGTAAGATTCATCTCATTGAAAGCGATGGCTCAGCAATTAATATCATCGAACAAAAAGATATATTTCTACCAAATATTTTGAAAATTAATAAACAGATAATTACGGTTACAAAATCCGGAGTGGTATCTAGTTGGCAAATAAAGCCGAAATTAAAGCAGTTGTGGACAAGTGATAAAGCGTTAGGTGATGTTAGGTTTATGACCTTAAATAATCATCGAATTATTTGCACGCTAGATAATACTAAAATTGTGGTGTTATCAAAGCAATCTGGCAAACTAATAACAGAGACGAATGACTTAAAATATAAAGTTTATCTTGGACCAGTCATTCAGGACAATCTTTTGATTAATGTAGGAAAAAATAGTTTGTTCTCATTGCAGATGGATAATAATTTAAGAGAAGGGTGGAAGTATGTATCGACCGCCAAGTCGAATATCACCGGAATTAGCACCTCAAAAAAATATATTTCTTTTGTCAATGACAAAGGTACTCTTTTCCTGCTTGATAAGGATAGTGCACCTCAGTAAAATTGTAATTATCGTCAGTATGTAGATAATGATTATAATTACATTATGCAAAGAAAATTAAAATGTTAGAAAGTCTTCCCCAATATCTAATCATGTTAATCATGGTGCTTAGCCTTACTTTTTTTGCAGCACTTTTATGGATGCTCTATTTGATAAAATTGGCAACCAATGAAGATAGTTTGTTGCGAAAAATTATTGCTGAGCAACGTCGCAGAGAGGAGCTTCGGCGAATACAAGAAAATAAACGTAAAAAGCGAAAGGCAGATAATTTCAAACAAGATAAAGTTATGAAAAAAATGGCTGGTGGCTCTACCCCTACTGAATCTAAAGAAGGCGACAAAGAGTCATCTGTAGAAACTCCTGCGGGTAAAAGCAATATCGCAGAGATATTAGCAGACGCTGCACCTAAGGAGCTATAGTGGTTTTGGCAATTAGGCTTTTAATTAAATTTAGTGGTAGAGTGGGAAGTTTCGTTATTAAGAAAGATTGGATAGTAGATGTATCGCCATATAATTGCAATTGATTTAGAGACAACTGGGGTTAATTCTTCCACAGATGAGATTATTGAAATTGGGGCGGCAGTAATGACTGATGGAAAGATTATTGATACTTTTTCTGAATTGATTTGTCCAAAGCAAACCCCACCGTTAATTGTCCAAAAGTTAACAGGGATAACTCCACAGATGCTTGATGATAAACCTTCATTTGAGCGAGTATTCCCTGATTTTATGGAATTTATAAATCGGGAAGACAGCTTGTGTATCGCTCATAATGCAAAATTTGATCGCTCGTTTTTACGGTCTGCGAGTTTGAATATGTTTGAATATCCAATGTTAGATACAGTTGCCCTTAGTAGAACTGCTTTTCCACAACTATCGAGCCACGCCCTTGGCTATTTAGCAGAGGTTCTTGAACTTAAGCGGGAACAAGGTCATCGGGCTTTGTCGGATTGCATAACAACTCTTTCATTATGGGAAAAGATATGTCAAAAATTAAATAATATGCCGATAGCGTTGGTTGATGAAATCAATAATCTACTTTCTGTTCACAATAAGCATCCATTTGCAGATTTATTCAAACGTCTAAAAAATAGTTTTTTTAAGAAAAGTTTTGGACAGGAACAAGGTGCTTTGAAGGGGATATTCACTAATTTTAAAGAGATTATTGAACATAAGAAACCGGAACGAGATTTAGATGAAGAGCATGGTCAAATTGATTGTCAAAAAATCGAAGAAGTTTTTCTTGTCGATGGTAGTCTTGCGGGAGAACTTGATAAATATGAATCAAGACGAGGACAGGTTGACATGGCTGTTGCTTGTGCGGATGGGCTTAATAACGACAAACATTTTTTAGTTGAGGCACCAACCGGAATAGGGAAAAGTCTTGCTTATTTAGTGCCGTCAATAATTTTTAGTCATCAAGAAAAACTCCCGGTGATTATTTCAACCAATACCAAAAATTTACAATCCCAGCTTTATGAAAAAGATGTTCCGCTATTGAGTAAGGTGCTGGGCCTTGAAATTAATTGTGCAATAATTAAGGGGCGGGGTAATTATTTATGTCTCAGAAAATTGTTTTATATTCTTGATTCAATGTCGAGAGAGCTTGACTCTGAAGAGAGAATGCAGATGGTTACTTTGTTGAGCTGGGCAAGGCAAACAACCACCGGTGATATGTCTGAATGTATCTTATCCGGAAGACCAAATTTCTCTTCACTTTGGGGTAAATTGAGAACCTTAGGCGATGAGTGTTTGGGGAGGTCATGTAAGTGTTTTCATAAATGTTTTTTGAAGAGGGCAAGGGCGTTGTCTTTGCAAGCAGATATTGTGATTGCTAATCACTCTTTGGTTTTTTCCGAGATGAATACCGATAGTGCGGTTTTGCCTGATTATCGACATGTGGTTTTTGATGAAGCACATAATCTTGAGGTAGCAGCTACTGAGCATTTATCGGTTGAGATTGGATTTTATCGAATTATGCAAATTATCAATCGATTGTATCGTCCGGTAAAGCGAAAGAAAATCGGAACAGGATTGATTTCTAATATTTTGTATAACCTATCGAAAGACACATGTAAAATTGAAGATGAACTGGCAGGGATGATGTATAGTCGAGCGGAGTCATTGATAACAAATATTGATGCGGCGAGTCATTTGGTTTCTCCTTTTTTTGAGCGACTAAGTAGTTTATTGCCAAAAAGAACAGGAATGTCGCAGATTAGATTTGATGAAGGGAAAAGGCGACCATCTCTTTGGGATAAGGTTATTGAAAGCAAAAAAACTTTGATTTCATCATTGGCAACAATTATGAGAAATTCTGAAGCAATGATTGAATTTATGATTGATGTTAATCCCGGGCAGATGCCATACCTTAGAGATTTTCAAAGAGAGTTAGAGGGATTAATTCAAAGGCTCAAAGAATTAATTTCCGATATTGATTTTGTGCTTGCCGGCAGTGAAGATAATTATGTGTATTGGATTGAATCTTGTCATTCTCGGCAGGGTGGGGCAATAGCTAAGGCAGCTCCTCTTTCAATTTCAGAATTAATGAATGATCAGGTTTATGCAAGAAAGAGTAGTTGTGTTTTTTGTTCAGCAACGATGACGGTGAGAAATAATTTTAAATTTCTATCAGGGCGGCTTGGGATAGACAGAATTGCTGATGATAACATTATTAAGATGCAGGCAGAAAGCCCATTTGATTATGACGAGCAATGTAAAATCGCGGTGCCGGTATTTTTACCAGAGCCGAATGCGAGTGGCTCTGAAGAATATATTGAAGCATTAACTGCCTTGCAGTCAAATGTTTATCGACAAACTCAAGGGCGAGGATTAGCACTTTTTACAAGCTATAATATGTTAAAAAAATGTTTTGAGCAACTACAGGAAGATTTAAAGGGAGACGGTTTTACCATTCTTGCACAAGGACAAAGTGCATCAAGAGAACAGATTACCGCAGTTTTTAAGCGAGATATTCATAGTATTTTGCTTGGCACTCATAGTTTTTGGGAAGGGGTTGATGTTGCTGGGGAGGCGTTGTCGTGTTTAACTATTGCCCGATTACCATTTGGTGTTTTTACCGACCCGGTAATAGAAGCAAGATGCGACCTTCTTCGGGCAGAAGGTAAGGACCCATTTTTGCATTATTCATTGCCAAGTGCAGTAATAAAATTCAAGCAAGGGTTTGGCCGTCTAATAAGATCAAAAACAGATAAAGGAATTGTTCTTATTGCAGATAGGAGAATAATTTCTAAGAGATATGGAAAGATATTCATAGACAGTTTGCCAACAAATGTAGAAAAGTTTCGCACCGCAGATGATTTGTTAGACGCAGTTGATGAGTTTTTCGGGTAATGAATCTAAATTCCGCACTAACTGTGGAATTTAGGATTATCTACTCTTGACATTTAGTTTAATCTGAGTAATATGCTACTATATAAAACTCATCTGTTGCATAGACTTTAGATGATAAATGATAACGAGTAACAGCCGAAGTGGCGGAATGGCATACGCGCGGGTTTCAAAAACCCGTATCTTCTGGGTGTGAGGGTTCGAATCCCTCCTTCGGCACCAATTTTCATTTCCTAAATGAACTGCTAAAACCATGCTCTATTTTTTCTTCGCTGGTTTTTTCTTTGGTGGCTTCTTTTTCTTTGGTTTCTTTTTCTTGCCTTTTGAGGACTTTGGTTTTTTGGTAGAAATTTTGCATTCTCCGGGGAAGAGATTTACATACGCGATGATTGGTGGGACTACCGGCATATCTATTCTGCCACCAGTTGTTTGAAGTAATATTGGGTTGAGGCTTTTGTAGTTACCGGTTCTTCTTAGGGTTAGGCATGAATATCCATTTTTACCATCGGGGCAAATCATTCCGAAAAGACTGGCTGGACGCATCCTTAATTCATATTCCATCTGGATTGAAATCATTGGCGGGGCTAATGGGTTTGGCAGGCTTTTTAGAATTCTATCAAGTCCGGTTCCGGTTAGAATCTTTGAGACCAGAGAATTGACAACCCCCATAATCATATCTTGAGGATTTATTCCTACCTTTGATAAGATTTTTCCGATTGGACTCTTGCCGCCAACAAGTTTTTTGAGATTTAAAATTTGGGAGATTTGGTTGGTAATCATTGAGCTTAAATCTTCAGGAAACAGTTTAGAGTATTCACATTGCGGCTCAAATTTTACCATCGCATTATTCGCATCACGAATTTGCCTACCGAAAAAACTATTGTCATTAACCCAGGGATTCCTGCCGTTTTTTCGTACTTTGCATCTTTCACCTGCTTGATAATAATGGAATGCGGTGCCTTGAGAGGAATAGCCGTCCATTCCAATCGGCTTGTGCGTGAATTTATAGTTATCAATTCCCGAAAGGGCAACGGCTGCCGCAGCCCTCATTCGTGCCTTGTCTTTTTTGCTGATAAAATAAATCATTAGCTCTTTGCCACCACCTGCGGTGCTTTGCATTTTCACTTTTGGTAGCCATGGCAGAAGTTTGTCTGATGCAGCCCCGGCTCTTGCAGCACTAAATGCTGCGTAACGAAATAACAGTTGGGCGTGGGCTATTTCCCCCATTTGGAAAACAGTGCTAAAGAGATACATTAGAATTGGCAAGACCAATAAAAACTCGGTTGCTACAGTTGCCTGTGATGATGATTTAAGGTTTTTGAAATTACCCAGTTGCCGATATGCCCAACTCAAAATCCACCAACCCGCAGTTAAAAAACATGCCCCAGCCAAGATGGTAGAGGTTATAATAATCGGGAAAAAACCACGCTCCTCAGATATTCCAAAAGAATTCAAAATGTCTTGTGGATACATCACGACGGTTGATAGCATCGAGCCAATTATTATCAACAGTCCTCCACATACACAAGGTAGAGATAAAAGCTTTTGTGCCCTTTGAGTTGCTGTCATAAAGTAACCATCTTATCGTAAAATTATATGTTTTTTTTAAGTGACAAATTGTTTTATTGTTCTATAGTTTATAGCAGTAACTGTGAAATTGTCAACAATATCACACTATAATTATATTGTGGGGAATATATGAATAATAAAAATAAGATTAAACTTCTTCTCTTTTCAATTTTGTCTTTTGCTTCACAAACAATGGCTGTTGATTTAGCTGAGGCGCTTAAGTTGCCGGTAAATGTTGAGCAAGAGGTAAAGAAACAAAAAGCAGAGGCTGGAGAAGAAAAAGTTGAGGCAGATGATAAAACCAAGGTTATTGGGGAGGCTATCTGTCGAGTAGAGGTTAGCAAGTATAACACTGTTAGCGTCCATGCACAAAATGTTAGGATGTCAACCGTGTTACAAGAGTTGGCAATTAAGTCTCATCGAAATATTATCCTCGCCGCTGGTGCTGACAGAATGGTATCAATGACATTTTATTCTGTTCCCTTTGAGCAGGCATTACAAACAATGCTTGATGTCAACGGTCTTGCCTACAATGTAAAAAATACCTTCATCTCTGTATTTACCAAGAAAGAACTTACCGAGCGTGCTCAGGGAATTCAGGGTTTGAACTCGGTTGTTTTTACTCTGAATTATATCCGACCAAAAGATGCATTAGTTTCCATTAAAGGATTATTGTCTAAAGATGGTTCGGCGGAGTTAATTCAAGACGATGAACCTGAAGGCATTCAAGCCGATATGAGTATGGCTGCCACCAAAAAAAGTTCTCCGGTTTATAAGCCGGAGAAGCAAAGTTTTTCCTCAACCAGTTCATTGATTGTTCATGATTATGCAGAAAATATTAAGGCTATAAAAAAGCTGATTGATCAATTAGATAAACGCCCACCTCAAGTATTGCTTGAGGCAACCGTGCTTGAGGTTGGATTGAATGAAGATAATGCCCTAGGCGTTGATTTTGCAATCTTGAAAAAAAGTAGTTTTTTAGAATTTTTTGGATTTGATAAAAAATATAGTCCATTCAGTACCGCGGTTCGTGATCCGGCAGATAATAATAAAATTATTTATGACGATAAAGGCGTTCCTGTCCGTTATGACACCTCTAAACAAGAAGGTGGCAGTGCCTTTGTTTCCACCTCAGTAGGAAATATGGCAACCGGTGCATCGACTATTAAGGGTGGATTCTCTTATGGAGATTTTGCGGTGTTTATTCGTGCCCTTAGTAGTTATACAAATGTAAGTGTTTTGTCAAATCCAAAGGTCTTGTCCTTAGATAGACAAAGGGCAAGAGTGATGAGTGGAAAAAATGTGGGTTATGTTGAAAGAATTATTCAAGATGGCCAAGTGGTAGAGACCACTAAATTTATCGAGACCGGGATTGTCTTAGATGTTAGACCTTATGTTTTAAAAAACGGAAAAATAAGACTTGTGATGTCACCTAAGGTATCGGATGTAGAATTTAGAAACAACATTCCAACGGAAAATATTAAAACGGTTGAAGTTGATATTGTAATCCCACAAGGTGCAACCGCTGTTATTGGTGGGCTCATCAAAGAATCAATTACCAAAAATGCCAAGCAGATTCCAATGTTAGGAGATTTGCCTGGATTGGGAAATTTGGCTCGTGGACAAGATGATGCAACTGTTCGCTCTGAGCTGATATTTATGATTAAGGCTACTGTGATAAACGACAACGACTTAGCGGATACGGCAAATAATACCAAAAATGATGTAGAGCAGTTGCTTTCAGGGTCGAGGCGTGGGCTACTGTATTGGAGTAAAATAAAACAAAGCTCTAATCTTAGCTTAAAGGCAATTAGAGCATTTCATACCGGTAGAAACAGTATGGCTCAATGGATGGCTCGCCGTTCCTTGCAACTCAACTGTCGTCAGCCAGATGTAATTCGTGAATTAGTAGATACTATAGAAAAGGGTGATATCTATACCAGTGAAGATGGGGCAATGTATGATTACCTGCGAGAAAGATTGAATATCAAAGAGCCAATAAAAACAGAGAAAAAAGTCTCTAGGGCAAAAGCTACGGTTTTAAATAAAACAAAGTTCTCCTCTCATAAGTTATTAACCCCGAAGCAAGTAATTTCTAGGTTGACTGAAAAAGGCGGAAAAACGATTAAAGAGACTTCTGATGAATTGGAAAATGGAAAAAGTAAACTTAAAACCGTTAGGGTAAAGGCATTTAGCTTATTAAAGGAATCAAAATAGCGATGAGTAACCAATTTAAAATAATAGGATTTGCAATTGTTGTCGGTATTACGTTTAGTTTTATTTTTACCGGTTGCGATGCCTCCCACGACTTTGTCGATAAAATCAAAGAAAAATCAGAAAAAAGTCAACACGCAATGAAGTCAATGAATCTTTATGAACGGGCAAAGCAAAGTTATTTGTCTGGGAATCTAAAACAGGCAAAACAATTAATTAATGATTCAATTTCTTGTAAAGGTGATGTTGCTGATGCAATGATTCTTCGCCTACAGATTGCCATTGATATGAATGATAATAAAGATGTTATGAACGCTATTGAGGAAGGTGAAAAAATAGCGCCGAAAGATTCTCGTTTTCCTTACTATACCGGTATTTACCACGAGAGAATTGGGCAAACCGGAGAAGCACTTATCTGCTATAAGGAAGCGGTGAAGCGTGACCCCTCTTCTGTTCAATATAAACTTGCTACTGCCGAAATGATGATTGAAGAAAACAAATTACAGGAAGCGGCAAGATATTTAAGGCGAGCTATAAAATATCATCCCAACTCACCAGGATTATTGCAAACCCTAGGGGCATTGATGCAGATTGAAGGCAATGATAAACGGGCGGGAATCTATTTTAGTGAGGCATTGGCCTTGGCGCCAACCGCCAAGCCGATTATGGAAAATATGGCAAAGTCATGTGTTGCGACAGGTCAATATTTTAAGGCATTGCAATATTTAGAATATCTAATAAATGAACCGACATTACAAAATCGCCGTGATTTGCAGACCTTAGCGGTAAAATGTTATTTGAAGTGTAATCGCCCGGTAGAGGCAAGGCAACTATTAAATAAGCTTACCGCAACCCCTGGATTTTCTACTTATGGTCAATTACGGTTGATGGCAGACGCGGCAGTAATGTTGGCTGATTGGGGTCTTCTAAATTCTGCTGCATCTAAAATGATAGACATTAACGAAAATGCAATGCCTGGGTATGTGGCAATGGCAATTTACTTTGAGCAGATTGGCAACAAAAAATCTGCCTTAGAAATACTTGCTAAAGGTAAAGAGAAATCTGGAGCCACCCTATCGCAGACAGTGATTAGTTATAAAAAAAAATTAGAAAAAAATAACCCTAATAAATAATGGTCGGCGTTGTCGAACTACATTAAAAAATTAACTTATGGAGTTAAAATATGACAGAGAATAATACTGAATCTGAAAAAAGTAAATTAGGATTAATTCTAGCAATTGTTGCCGGGTTACTAGCGATGGGAATGGTCTTTGTCTTTTTGCAAAAGATAAAGAAAGATGCAGGAGGTAGTTCATCGAGGACACAAGAAAGCACTACCACCAAACCAATTCTTATTGCAACAAGTGATTTGCCTTCAGGGCATACCCTTAGTGTAAATACAGATTTAAAAGAAATAAAAATCCCAGCAGGAAAGTCAACCGCTGAGTTTTCTAAACAATGTGTACCTGCTAATCGAGCAAACGAACTTGAGGGGAGAAAGTTAGGGGTTGCCATTGCTGCAAAGTCACCTCTCTTTTATAGCAATTTGGTTGATAGCACAAGAATAGATGATGACTTCAAGGAAGGGTATTTAAAGACAATTGCCGTCAATAAGATAAACCTTATTGGCAATCAATTAATTCCGGGAGACAGGGTTGTTATCCTCGCAACCATTCCTAAGAAAAAAGACAAAAAAGTGCAGGCTTCTTCATCAATGCTATCCCCAACCGACCCATCAGCAATGACGGCAGCAATTTTGAGTTCTATGCCATCAATGAACCCAATGGATATGGAAGTAGAGACGATTACTGTTCTTGAAAATGCGGAGGTTTTTCTCGTCGGCTCAATGAGAAAAATAGACAGAGTTCAGATGGGATATTTCCCTGCAGAACGAGATGACGCAAGTGAAGTAACTTTTCGATTAAATATGGTAGAGGCTCTTAAGTTAACTCAATATGAGAATACCCCAGGGGCTAAGTTAACATTTTTGTTGCGTCCTCGCAGAGAACAAAATAAGTAGAGTTTGAAGTTAAAAGTTAAAAGTTAAAATTGAGATTTGAGATTTGAGATTTGAGATTTGAGATTTGAGATTTGAGATTTGAAATTTGAGAATTGAGAATTAAAAGTGAGAAGCACGTGCCCTTTTCGGGTATAAAAATTAAAAGGAAACATCTGTGCAGGTATTGGTAAATGACATTGTCCGCAACTCACAATGGCTTGCTTATGATAAAACCGCAGGCTTTACTGTTGGCAGAAGTGCTGACAATCAAGTCGTGCTTGACAAATCAAGGTTTATATCCCCGCAACATCTGATAATTGATCGTAGTGAAAATGGCTGGAACCTAACCGTTGTGGCTGGTGCGGCGAGTGTTAGAGTTAATGATGTTGATGTAAATGGTGGAGAGACGGTTGAGCTTAAACCGCTTTCAGACATTACCCTTCCGGGATATTCATTGACGCTCAGGCAGGAAGAGGTGGAAAAAGAAGAAGACCTTTCTTCTTCAGGGATAGGCATTAATCAAATTCAGAGAGAGGTTCACCAAAGTGTAATTGAGCGGATGGAATTGAGAAATGAGGGTGCCGTTACTCTTGAGCCAAACGCTAGGATGCTTTTGCAGATTGGAAACAACATTGATGTAAATGTTCATGATAAATTTGCGTCAGAACTTGGACCTCATGGCTCGCAACGATTACCAATGTTAATTTTGGCACTTAGCAACAGGATTCAATATTGGCTTGGTGGCGGAAAAGAAGGGCGGGCAGGTAAGTATGAAATACCGGGATATAGTCCGGTGCTTGAAAAATTAACTATTGAATATTATGAAACCATTAGTGATGAATTGGGGCTTAAAGATGACGACACTCATCTCGCAAAAAAACTGATGAGCCTTAATAACAATCTTAAATTGCTGGTGCCAAAAATAGCCCAGCAAATGCCGGAGAATATTCAGTTATATATTATTACCCGCTACCTAAAAAAAGTGGTTTGTGATATGATTTTCGGATTAGGTCCACTTCAAGATCTCCTTGAAATGCGAGGGGTTTCAGAAGTGATGATTGTCTCTCCCGAACAGGTTTATGTTGAACAAAATGGAATTGTGGTGGAAAGTAATTGCACCTTTCTTGGCGACGAGGCATTGCTTTCAGTTATTGAGAGAATTGTTGCTCCGCTTGGTCGAAGAATTGACCGTTCAAATCCATTGGTGGATGCTCGGCTTCCAGATGGTTCTAGAGTTAATGCAATCATTCCTCCACTTGCCCTTAAAGGTCCATGTGTGACAATTCGAAGATTTCCGGAAGAGCGAGTTACTGCTCAACATCTTCTTGATTGGGGGGCGATAAGCGAAGAAGCGTTAGAGCTACTCAAAGGAATTATTTCCGGCAGAAAAAATGTAGTGGTTGCAGGAGGGACTGGCTCCGGTAAGACCACAATGCTTAATGTCCTTTCAAGTTTTATTCATCCCGATGAAAGACTTGTCACCATTGAAGATTCTGCAGAACTTCAGTTACAACAAAAGCACGTTGTTTCTCTAGAAACCAGACCGGCAAATGTAGAAGGCAAGGGGGCAATCACAATCAGAGACTTGATTAAGAATGCACTAAGAATGCGTCCCGAAAGAATTATTGTCGGGGAATGTCGAGGGGGAGAGGCATTTGATATGTTGCAAGCAATGAATACCGGGCATGATGGTTCTATGACTACCGTTCATGCTAATAGTCCCGAAGACGTGATGACAAGATTAGAATCAATGTGTTTGATGGCGGTTGATATTCCGCTTGAAGCAATTAGGCAACAGGTATCACAAGCGGTAGATGTTGTTGTTTATTTAGAAAGACTTCCAAACGGACAACGAATGACCACCGCCATTGCGGAGACCGCAGGTATTCACCCCAAGACAGGGCGAATAATGACAAGAATTATTATGAAAACAAATTTTAATCCACAGACAAATAAATACCAACTCGAACACAACGGATACATCCCATCATTTCTTCCAGACCTCGCAGCGAAGGGGCACTTAGATATAGAAAAAGTTTTTTCTAAAAGTGGGGGTAAATAATTATGGCATTAACCTTTGCTAGTATTTGTCTGCTTACTGCAATCTCAGCAGGTGCGATTGCCTGGAGTTTCAAGGATGGTGTTCACAGAAGAATAATGAGAGACATTGCTTGGTTAGATGGGATTCGTCTTAAATTTGATCCGGTAGTAAGAGATTCTAAAAAGACGGTTTTAAAATTTTATGCAATTCAATGCATTGTTGTCTTGCCCATTCTCAATTTTACAATTCCTGTTCCGGGGCTTGGGGTTGTTTTTTGGTTGGGGCTTTGGATATTGCCACAAAAGTATGCCGACTTCAAGTGGAATAAACGACTGTTAAAAATTGACGAACAACTTCCGCAGGCAATCAGAAAATTTTCTGCCCTTACCGGAGCAGGAATGTCGTCAGCAGATGCACTTCGGCAATTGGCTGCAGAAACTCCAATGCCTATTCAGATGGAGTTTAGGGTGATGAATCGTGAATGGGATATGGGCGCAGACTTAAATGCGGTTGTTGAGTCTGCGGCAAATCGTTTAGAGCTTGAAAGTTTTAGGCTTTTTGCCTCAGTTGTTTGTATGAACAATCGCCTTGGTGGCGATCTCGTTAAGGCATTGGGTGAACTTAGTGCATCCCTTGGTGGATTGATTGAAATGAGACGAGAGGTCAGAGCTGCAACTGCCGAAGGACGAGCGAATGTTTATGGCTTGTTGGTTGGACCGCCATTGATGTTGTTCATTATTGCCTTTATTGATAAGGAAGCGGTTTATCAATTTCTTACCACTCCCTTTGGCTGGTCAATTCTTGGTCCGGCAATGGTTATGACTATTGGTGGTTTTTTATGGGCGCGCAAAATCGCCAATATTGAGGTTTGAGATGAATGAACGACTAGCACTAATTCTTATTTTGGGGGCAGCTATTTTTTCTGCAATGTCGGTATTTTCTCTAATTTATTGGCTTATGATAGGTCGGCATAAAAAAAAGAAATCATCCAAGTTTTCTAATGAAAAAAATAATAATCTCGATTGGGGCACTAAGTTTAGAAGCTTTAGGATTGAGGTTGATTCCACCAGAACATTTAATGGTAAGATGTTAATGATTGCTGAAGTTATAGGTGGTTTTGTTGACCTTCCGTCAATGAGAGAAGAACTGCTAACTCGGTATGCTAAAGCCAACTATCCGGCAAGATTAACCGATAATCAAGTTATGGGGCTACCAGTGTTGATTGGATTTCCCGTAATGATTGTGCTGATAATTATTGCTTTGTTTACAGCTCCTCCCTTGGGTATAGGTGCTCCGGTTCTCGGTTTTGGAATTGGGTATGGGGTATTGAATTTTTGGATTATTGGTCAAGAGCAAACGAGAAGAGGGAAAATCAACAAGACGATGCCCTTTGTTATGGATTTAATTGTGATGTCAATGAATGCCGGAGCTTCTTTTCAAATGGCGTTAGAACAGGTTGTTTCCGACTATGCAGGTCATCCGGTTGGCGAAGAGTTTTCTGGAGTATTGGGGGCAGTTAATAGTGGTGCTCCACTTGCCGAGGCAATGGAGACTTTTCGGCGGAGAGCAGAAGAGATACCTGTTGCAGAGGCATTTGCAGATGATGTTATTCAATCACAGAAATTGGGACGACCGTTGGCTGAAACTTTAAACAAATCATCGGAACGCTTTAAGAAGCTAAGGATTCAAATTGCCAAAGAGTTGGCTGGCAAGGCAAAGGTCAAAATTTTAATTCCCGGGATTTTAATTTTATTTGCATCTCTAATGATTTTATTTGGACCGTTTGCAGTTAAATTTTTTGCTGCACAAGGAAATATGGAAATGGGATTTTAATATGGCTGAAAAATCACAAGGAAGATTTTACCTTGAAGTATTAACCGGAGAAGATAAAGGAGCAACCTGCTGGCTTAATCCAGATAGCCAAGTTACGATTGGTAGAGGAGAAACTTCAGCTATTCAAATAAACCATCCGGAAGCAAAGGTTGAACATGCGGTGGTAAGTATTTTAAAAAATCAAGTGTGGCTTGAAAATTTGTCATCTAGTGGAACTCTTCTTAATGGAAGGA
Source organism: uncultured Planctomycetota bacterium (assembly GCA_947311175.1). Taxonomy (GTDB): domain Bacteria; phylum Planctomycetota; class SZUA-567; order SZUA-567; family JAFGNG01; genus CAMZKK01. The sequence goes on from CAMZKK010000020.1 coordinate 23,788, forward strand.
TTGTTCGCGAACGGGCAATTGTATTAACCGATGAAATTATCGGGATTGGCGATGAAATAAAAATCGCCTTACGCTCGACTGGTGAAACAAAATCTGACGAAAGTTCCACCTTACTTATTTCATTACTTGTGTTAATTCTTATTGGCGGAAGTGTTTTGTTGGCTGTGTTGACAGCTAAACAACATAAAAAGAAAAGCAGTAACCGTCCTATCACCTCTAAGCACTGGAATAGTGCCTATGAAAAATTAAATGTTCGCCTAAAAATATGGAGTAATGAAAAAAGAATGAATGTTGCTTACTACGAAGAATTTACTCAAGCGTGGTTTCGTGATCAGGGAGGAGATAATGAAGGGGCTCTTGAACGATGGCAAAATTTATATAATGGTGTTATTGGACTTCATATTCCGGGGGCAACTCCACCGGGTAAAACGGTTGCTAGTGGTGCAACAAATAATCCACGGGTTCTTTATATAATAATGGGCTACGATTCATCCATTAATCCGAATAACAGCCTTGAGTGGACAGGTGACGATTCATCGTTTGCCAGTGCTTGGTGGTGGTTCATCAATAAAAGAATTGATTCTTTGCAAGAGAAGAAAGATTAGGGGAGTGTTATGACAGATAAAATAGGTAAAATTATTAACGAAAAATATATCATTGAAGAATTTTTTGGTCGTGATGGCGTTCATGAGGTCTATCAGTGTACCCAGAAGATTGCCGATGGCATTGAGCGTCAGCTTGCAATAAAATTACTCCATGATTGGGGGGCGGTTAAAGAGCCTGAACGCAAGAGAAGAATCGAAGAAATAAAAACGATTGCAAAAATAGGTGCTCATCCATTTATTATTAGCATTTGCGATTTTGGGGTAGATTCAGAGTTTGGTCCTTGGCGAGTTATGGAACTGGCAATGGGGGCAATGGATAAAATAATCGAAGAGGATCCGGTTAATCCTGCAGTCGTCAGAAATATTATGACAAGTATGCTTCAGGCATTGACAATGGTGCATGAGTATGAAAAACCAATAATCCATAACAACATTAAACCGAGAAGTATTCTTCAGCTCACACCAGACACATGGGCACTAGGTAATTTTAATCTTGCAGCTTGCAGTGGTGATGAGGGAACTCTTGGTGAAGTAACCACAAAATATTCATCGCCTGAAATTCTTGATATTGACTTTGGGGAAGTCGGCGTATCGAGCGATTTGTATTCACTTGGATTTTGTTTGTATGAGCTTGCCCTTGGCAAAAAATTATTTCAACAAACATTCCCTTCTATTTATGGCGGTGGTAGTGAGGC